>NZ_JBXVPZ010000278.1:0-12853 GCF_057961495.1 Streptomyces sp. P5F9
TGTCGGGGGCGGGCGGGGTCCGTTTCGCGGGCCGGGTCCGGACTCATGACATCCCCTGCTTCCGCAGCTCGGTGGCGAGTTCGTACAGGCCCGCGAGGTCCATGCCCTCGGCGAGCAACGGCAGTTCGTGCAACGGCAGGCCCTGCTCGCCGAGTACGGCCCGCTGGTCGTGTTCCAGCGCGTACCGCTCGGCGTACTCCGCGGCCTGCGCGAGCAGCGGGTCCACCAGCTTCTCGGCGTTGCCGCCGCGCCGGGCCCCGCCGAGGCCCGCGGCGGACAGCGCCTGGGCTACGGCGGTGCGCGGGACGGCCCGTACGAGGTCGAGGTCGGCCGCGTCCAGCACCTCGGGGCGCACCATGTTCACGATGATCCGGCCCACCGGCAGCCGCGCGGCCCGCAGTTCGGCGATGCCGTCCGCGGTCTCCTGGACGGGCATCTCCTCAAGCAGCGTCACCAGGTGCACGGCCGTCTCCGGCGACTTCAGCACCCGCATCACCGCCTGCGCCTGATTGTGTATCGGGCCGATCTTCGCGAGCCCGGCGACCTCGTCGTTGACGTTGAGGAAGCGGGTGATGCGGCCGGTCGGCGGCGCGTCCATCACGACGTAGTCGTAGGCGAACCGTCCGCTCTTCTCCTTGCGGCGTACGGCCTCGCAGGCCTTGCCGGTCAGGAGGACGTCCCGGAGGCCGGGCGCGACCGTGGTGGCGAAGTCGATCGCGCCGAGTTTCTTCAGGGCGCGGCCCGCTCCGCCCAGTTTGTAGAACATCTGGAGGTAGTCCAGAAGGGCCAGTTCGGGGTCGATGGCGAGGGCGTACACCTCCCCGCCCCCGGGAGCGACGGCGATCTTCCGCTCCTCATAGGGCAGCGTCTCCGTCTCGAAGAGCTGCGCGATGCCCTGGCGACCCTCGACCTCGACGAGAAGCGTCCGCTTCCCCTCGGTGGCCAGGGCCAGCGCGAGGGCCGCGGCCACCGTGGTCTTGCCGGTACCGCCCTTGCCACTGACGACCTGGAGCCTGCTCACGTCTTCGAGCCTAACCAGTCCGCGCCGGAACCAAGCGGGAGGCTGTGGATAACGCGACGACCGGCGGCCGGTTCGCAGCGGCTAAAGTCGGCCGCATGACCAAGTGGGAATACTCGACAGTGCCGCTTCTCGTACACGCCACGAAGCAGATTCTGGACACCTGGGGCGAGGACGGCTGGGAGCTCGTCCAGGTCGTGCCCGGGCCGAACAACCCCGAGCAACTGGTGGCCTACCTCAAGCGGGAGAAGGCATGAGTGCCGTCGACGCCCGGCTGGCCGAGCTCGGTCTGACCCTGCCGGCGGTCGTCCCGCCGCTCGCCGCGTACCAGCCCGCCGTTCAGTCCGGGGTGTACGTCTACACCTCGGGCCAGCTGCCCATGGTGGACGGAAAGCTCCCCGTCACCGGCAAGGTGGGCGCTGAGGTCACCGCGGAGGAGGCCAAGGAACTGGCCCGCACCTGCGCGCTGAACGCCCTCGCGGCCGTCAAGTCCGTCACCGGTGACCTCGACCGCATCGCGCGCGTGGTGAAGGTCGTCGGCTTCGTCGCCTCGGCCCCCGACTTCACCGGCCAGCCCGGTGTCATCAACGGCGCCAGTGAACTCCTCGGCGAGGTCCTCGGCGACAAGGGCGTCCACGCGCGGAGCGCGGTCGGCGTGGCGGTACTGCCGCTGGACTCACCGGTCGAGGTCGAGATCCAGGTAGAGCTGACGCAGGCGTAATCGCTGTCCCGGGGCGGACGACGAGCCGGCTTGATCGCTGTCGCTGTCCCGGGTGCGGGATCGGGCGTTATCGCTGTCCAGGGGTACGGGTTGTTGCCTCTCGAACATCCGCGCACTACGGGATAGCCTCCGCCCATGGCGAACGGTCAGTGGTACCCGGCGGAGTGGCCCGAGCGCATCAGGGCGCTCGCGGAGGGTCGACTCACGCCGGTGGAACCCCGTCGGGCGGCCACGGTGATGCTCCTCAGGGACACCGACACCGGCCCCGCCGTCCACATGCTGCGCAGACGCGCCTCCATGGCCTTCGCCGGGGGCGCGTACGCGTACCCGGGCGGCGGTGTCGATCCGCGCGACGACGACCACCACGTCCGCTGGGCGGGCCCCACGCGCGCGTGGTGGGCGAACCGGCTCGGAGTCGACGAGACGGCCGCCCAAGCGATCGTGTGCGCGGCCGTACGGGAGACGTACGAGGAGGCGGGCGTCCTGCTCGCCGGACCGGCCCCCGACTCGGTCGTCGGCGACACCACGGGCCCCGACTGGGAGGCGGACCGCGCCGCCCTCGTCGCCCGTGACCTGTCCTTCGCGGAGTTCCTCGACCGCCGCGGCCTGGTCCTGCGCTCCGACCTGCTGGGCGCGTGGGCCCGCTGGATCACCCCGGAATTCGAGACCCGCCGCTACGACACCTGGTTCTTCGTCGCCGTCCTCCCGGAGGGGCAGCGCACCCGCAACGCCTCGACGGAGGCCGACCGCACGGTGTGGATCACTCCCAATGAGGCGGCGACCGGGTACGACGAGGGCGACCTGACGATGATGCCGCCGACCATCGCGACCCTGCGCGGCCTGATCCCGTACGGCAGCGCGGCGGAGGCACTCTCGGCAGCCCCGGAACGCGATCTGACCCCGGTCCTCGCCCGGGCCAGCCTGGAGGCCGACGAGGTCGTCCTGACCTGGCCGGGCCACGGGGAGTTCACGAAGCACATTCCTCTGGGTGGGGCGCCCGCATGACCACCCCACCGAACGGCACCCGCACGGAAGGCGCTCCCGTATGACCGACGCAGCCGCTCTCCCCGGCCAGCCACGTGGCGGGGTGCTCACCGGCCCCGCCACCGCGCGTGCCGTCAACGTGCTCGCGCCCAACGCGTCCGCGATGACGCTGGACGGGACGAACACGTGGATCGTCGCGGAGCCGGACTCCGAGCTGGCCGTGGTGATCGATCCGGGGCCGTTGGACGAGGGGCATCTGCGGAATGTCGTCGACACCGCGGAGAAGGCGGGCAAGCGGGTCGCGTTGACCCTGTTGACGCACGGGCACCCCGACCACGCTGAAGGTGCCGTCCGGTTCGCCGAGTTGACCGGTACCAAGGTGCGCGCGCTGGATCCGGCGTTGCGGCTCGGGGACGAGGGTCTGGGGGCCGGGGAGATCGTTCGGGTCGGCGGGCTGGAGCTGGTCGTCGTGTCGACGCCCGGGCACACCGGGGACTCGCTGTGCTTCCATCTCCCGGCCGATCAGGCCGTGCTGACCGGGGACACCATCCTGGGGCGCGGTACGACCGTCGTGGCGCATCCTGACGGCCGCCTGGGGGACTACCTGGACTCGCTGCGGCGGCTGCGGTCCCTCACGGTCGACGACGGCGTCCACACCGTCCTGCCGGGCCACGGGCCCGTCCTGGAGGACGCCCAGGGTGCCGTGGAGTTCTATCTCGCCCACCGCGCCCACCGGCTCGCCCAGATCGAGACGGCCGTCGAGAACGGTCACCGGAGCCCGGCCGAGGTCGTCGCCCACGTGTACGCGGACGTCGACCGTTCCCTGTGGCCGGCGGCGGAACTGTCCGTGCGGGCCCAGTTGGACTACCTCAAGGAACACGGCCTGATCTAGTCCGTGCCCACGTCCTCCGGGCGCGGTGTCTTCACGCCGTGCACGCGCGCGTACTCCTCGGCCAGCCACGGGCCCAGATCGTCGACGTACGACCGCAGAACGCCCGCGTCGCCCGTCGGTTCGGATCCGGACTCCGCCGCCTTGCGCAGGTCCTCCGCCCGCTCCGGGTAGTACGCGGCGAACGCCTCTGCCATCTCCTGTAGGTCGCTGGTCCAGCCGTTCCAGCGGGGCATGACCAGGGTGAAGCCGGTGCGGACCAGGTGGCGGGACATGAAGCGCATCAGGGGGCGGCGGGCCTCGTCCGTGTCCTCGGCGGCGGCGATGCGTTCGCGCCAGAGGGGGAGCAGGCGGGCCAGGTCGCCGTTCGTCTCCCGGGCCAGCCGCGAGTCGGGACGGTAGCGGGGCAGCTCCTCGGCGAGGTCCTCCCCGAGCAGCGGGGTGCACAGGCACGCCACGAACCACCCCAGGTCGTACGTCTCCGCCTCGCTCAGCAGCCGTGCCCGGCCGTACAGCAGCGTGCCGACCCCGTCGATCTCCGGGAACTCCTTGTCGAGCGCCTCGCCGAGGTTCCGGGTCTCGGAGCGGTCCTCCTCGGTCGGCTCCTGCCGGGTCACCACGAGCAGGTCCAGATCGCTGCGCCCCACGCGCGCGGTGCCGCGTGGGATCGACCCGTAGAGGTACGCGCTGTTGAGGCGTCCCCCGTAGAGGTCGATCAGCCGGTCCCGCGCACCGGCGACGACCGGCCGGAAGGCGTGCGGGATGCGCGCCAAGGAGCCCTCGCGCTCGATGTATCCCTGGGCGTCGAGCCCTCTGTGGTGAACGGTTCCGGCCATGGGATCACTGTGCCGGGAGGCGGGCCCCGGGGAGTGCTTTTCCGGCCGCCGATCGGGGTCATCTCCAGCGGAACACCCGTAACCCGTGGCTGTAGTCGCCGGCCTCGCAGCCCACCGCGACCAGGTCGCCGGACGCGGCGACGAGCGAGTCGAACGCGGTGCCAGGCAGCCTGCGCCGGGCCACCACCCTGCCGTCGGCGGGGTCGAGCACGCTGAGGCGGCCGCCGTACTCGTGCACGACCAGCAGCCGGCCCCGGTGGGCGAAGACGCCGTCCTGGTACGTCTCCTTGCCGTGCCACTCCCACAGGAGCTCGCCGGAGGAGACGGAGTACGCCCCGAGCCGGTTGCCCCGGTCGAGCTCGGCCCTGTCCTTGGGGACCAGGCCCACCACCAGGACGTCACCGGCCACGGCGACCTGCTCGCCGAACCTCTCGTACCCCTCCGGGAGGGCCGGCGTCACGGCCCCCGTGCCGCCGTCGTTCAGGATCAGGAGGCTGTGCCCGCCGCGCACGCCGCGCGTCCTCAGGGAGGCCACGAAAGGGCGGGCGCTGATGACGGACGCGCTCCCCACGCGCGGGTCGGTGAGTTCGTATGTCCAACTCACCTCGCCCGTGTCCACGTCGAGGGCGCGCATCACCGGCCGCGCCTCCCCGTCCTTCCAGGACGCGCCCGCCGTCGCGAGCAGACCTCCGCCGAGGGCGACCTCGGACGGTATGTGCCCCAGGGGCGCCGTGTCCTGTTTCCGGCGCCGTACGACCTCGCCCGTGGCCACCGCCAGCGAGGTGAGGCCGACCCGTTTCAGGTCCCGGCGCCGGCCGGCGTCGTAGTGCATCACCACCCCCACGCCGCTCTCGGCGTCGGCGGACACCAGCCCGACGACCTGGTCGCCCGGCGGCCGCCAGGTCCACAGCGGGTCGCCCGTGGTGGCCCGGAACGCCCGCACCCCGTCCGCGCGGGCGATGACGACGGTGTCGTCCGTCAGCCACAGGCCCAGCGGTTTTCCGCCGAGGTCGCCCTTGTCGTCGGGCGTTCTCCACAGCCGGCGCGCCGATCTTCGCCACCAGGAGTGTTTCCGGGCCGAATCCGACGCCTTGTCCTCGTACATCCCCACCCCTGGCGATACGCGAAGGGCCCCGCCGTACGAGCAGGGCCCTTCGAAGTCGTACGAAATGCTGTGGCTAGCGCGAGCGCTTCGCCAGCCGCTCCACGTCCAGCAGGATCACCGCGCGGGCCTCCAGGCGCAGCCAGCCGCGGCCCGCGAAGTCGGCGAGGGCCTTGTTGACCGTCTCGCGGGACGCGCCGACCAGCTGGGCCAGCTCCTCCTGTGTGAGGTCGTGCACCACGTGGATGCCCTCTTCCGACTGCACGCCGAAGCGGCGGGAGAGGTCCAGCAGGGCGCGGGCCACGCGGCCGGGGACGTCCGAGAAGACCAGGTCGGACATCGCGTCGTTGGTCTTGCGCAGCCGGCGGGCGACCGCGCGCAGCAGCGCGGAGGCCACCTCGGGGCGGGCGCTCAGCCAGGGCTGGAGGTCGCCGTGGCCGAGGCCGAGCAGCTTGACCTCGGTCAGCGCGCTGGCGGTCGCCGTGCGCGGGCCCGGGTCGAACAGCGACAGCTCGCCGATCAGCTCGCCGGGGCCGAGGACGGCCAGCATGTTCTCGCGGCCGTCGGGGGAGGTGCGGTGGAGCTTCACCTTGCCCTCGGTGACCACGTAGAGCCGGTCGCCGGGGTCGCCCTCGTGAAAGAGGGAGTCCCCGCGCGCGAGGGTCACCTCACTCATGGAGGCGCGCAGCTCCGCGGCCTGATCGTCATCGAGCGCCGCGAAGAGCGGGGCGCGCCGCAGAACGTCGTCCACGAGTTCTCTCCTTGTCGACCTGCTCAGGGGATGGTGCTCCCCCTTGGTACCAGGGGACCGTGCTCCCCATTTTGCCGGACCGTCCAAACAGTGTGATCTGTCACAAGGATGCCGCACAGGTGTCCCGAGGTAAGCGGCAGGGGTCCAATTGGGGGCTGATCTTCGGGGTCCGGGGCGGATGTCAGTGGCGGGCTCTAGGCTGGCCGGGTGTCCAAATCGCCGGTGAGAGCACAGGCCAAGGGGGCTGGGCGGATGGTTGTACCTCGTGATTCCGCTGTGGGCGAACAGGGCCCTGACGGCGGCAAGGGTGGCGGCAGGAAAGTGACAAAGGGGGCAAAAGTGGTGTCCGGCGTGAAGAGTGAATCGCACACCGCCCTCGTCCGCCGTGCCCGCCGTATCAACCGCGAACTGGCGGAGATCTATCCGTACGCCCACCCGGAGCTCGACTTCGAGAACGCCTTCCAGCTCGTGGTCGCCACGGTCCTGTCGGCGCAGACCACCGACCTGAGGGTCAATCAGACGACCCCGGCGCTGTTCGCCAAGTACCCGACCCCCGAGGACCTGGCGGTCGCCGACCCGGAGGCGGTCGAGGAGATCCTCCGCCCGACCGGGTTCTTCCGGGCCAAGACCAAGTCGGTGATAGGGCTCTCCAAGGCCCTGGTGGCGGACTTCGGCGGCGAGGTGCCCGGTCGGCTCGAAGATCTCGTCAAGCTGCCCGGTGTGGGCCGTAAGACCGCCTTCGTGGTGCTCGGCAACGCCTTCGGGCGGCCCGGCATCACCGTGGACACGCACTTCCAGCGGCTCGTACGGCGCTGGAAGTGGACCGAGGCGACCGAGCCCGACAAGATCGAGGCCACCGTGGGAGCGCTCTTCCCGAAGAGCGACTGGACGATGCTCTCGCACCACGTGATCTTCCACGGCCGCCGGATCTGCCACGCCCGCAAGCCCGCGTGCGGCGCCTGCCCCATCGCGCCGCTCTGCCCGGCATACGGCGAGGGCGAGACCGACCCGGAGAAGGCGAAGAAGCTGCTCAAGTACGAGAAGGGCGGCTATCCGGGCCAGCGCCTGAACCCGCCGCAGGCCTATCTGGACGCGGGCGGCAAACCGGCGCCGCCCCTGGGGTCGGCATGACGACGGCGTGACATCGGGGGCCGTATGACGGAACGATCGCGGAGGTATCGGGCGTTGATCAGTGGGAACGGGGGTGGAGGATGACGCACGCGAGCAATACCCAGGGTGTGGGGCTCAGCAAGGACGGGCTGCCGGGCTGGCTGGATCCTGTGGTGCACGCCGTGGAGACGGTCGAGCCGCCGCAGCTGAGCCGGTTCCTGCCGCCGAAGGACGGGGCGGGGCGGCAGTCGGCGGTGCTGATCCTCTTCGGGGAGGGCGATCAGGGGCCCGAGCTGCTGCTCATGGAGCGGTCGACGTCGCTCAGGTCGCATGCGGGTCAGCCGTCCTTCCCCGGTGGTTCCCTCGACCCCGAGGACGGTGATCCGACGGGCGACGGGCCCTTGCGGGCCGCTCTCCGCGAGGCCGAGGAGGAGACCGGGCTCGACCCGGCCGGAGTACAGCTCTTCGGGGTGCTGCCCAAGCTGTACATCCCGGTGAGCGGCTTCGTGGTGACGCCGGTGCTGGGCTGGTGGCGGGAGCCGACACCGGTGGGCGTGGTCGATCCGAACGAGACTGCGAGGGTGTTCACGGTTCCCGTGGCGGATCTCACGGATCCGGCCAACAGAGTCACCGTCACGCACCCCAGCGGCTTCCTGGGTCCGGCATTTCTGGTCGAATCGGCCCTCGTGTGGGGCTTCACGGCCGGAGTCATCGACCGTCTGCTGCACTACTCCGGTTGGGAGCGGCCCTGGGACCCCGAGAAGCAGGTCCCCCTCGACTGGCGGTCATGACAAGGTGTCCGTCGTGCTGTGTCTTCCCGGGGGACGCGGCATCCGACAGCCGCGCCGCGGCGGGCCGGACCCCCGGCGGCCCTGGAGTGATCGCGACGTCATGAGGCGAGGCTTGAACCGGTGAACGTGCTGGACATCCTGCTGCTGGTCGCCGCCGTGTGGTTCGCGATCGTGGGCTATCGCCAGGGATTCGTCGTCGGCATTCTGTCGGTGATCGGGTTCCTGGGCGGCGGCCTCGTCGCCGTCTACACGCTGCCCGTGATCTGGGACGCGCTGACCGAGAAGGCGGAGGTCAGCACCACCGCGGCCGTCGTCGCGGTCATCGTCGTCATCGTCTGCGCCTCCGTCGGCCAGGCCCTGACCACCCACCTGGGCAACAAGCTGCGCCGGTACATCACTTGGTCCCCGGCCCGCGCCCTGGACGCGACCGGCGGCGCCCTCGTGAACGTCCTCGCGATGCTCCTGGTCGCCTGGCTGATCGGCTCCGCGCTGGCCGGCACCACCCTGCCGACGCTCGGCAAGGAGGTCCGCAGCTCCAAGGTGCTGCTGGGGGTCTCCCGGGCGCTGCCCGCGCAGGCCGACACCTGGTTCGCGGACTTCTCCTCGGTCCTCGCGCAGAACGGTTTCCCGCAGGTCTTCAGCCCGTTCGCGAACGAGCCGATCAACGACGTCCAGCCGCCCGACCCGGCCCTCGCCTCCAGCGCGGTCGCCACCCGTGCCCAGCAGTCCATCGTCAAGGTCATGGGCACCGCCCAGAGCTGCGGCAAGGTCCTGGAGGGCAGCGGCTTCGTCTTCGGCGACCGCCGCGTCATGACCAACGCGCACGTCGTCGGCGGCGTCGACGAACCGACCGTCCAGATAGGCGGCCAGGGCCGCAAGTACGACGCCAAGGTCGTCCTCTACGACTGGCACCGCGACATCGCCGTCCTCGACGTACCGGACCTGAAGGCGCGCTCCCTGCGGTTCGCGACCAAGGACGCCACGAGCGGCAACAGCGCGATCGTCGCCGGCTTCCCGGAGAACGGGTCGTACGACGTCCGTGCCGCACGCGTGCGTGGCCGTATCACGGCCAACGGCCCGGACATCTACCACCGCGGCACGGTCCGCCGCGATGTGTACTCGCTCTACGCGACCGTCCGCCAGGGCAACTCCGGCGGCCCGCTGCTCACGCCCGAGGGCAAGGTGTACGGCGTGGTCTTCGCGAAGTCCCTCGACGACCCCGACACCGGGTACGCGCTCACCGCGGACGAGATCCAGCCGGACATCGTCAAGGGGCGCAGTGCCAACGAGCAGGTGGACAGCGACAGTTGCGCACTGTGAGAGCTGCGCGCACTGAAAGGTGTGCCCTGTAAGAGGTGGGTGCGTCAGCCTCGGGGATGACGCAGCCGTACCGAGACCCAGCGGGCCCGGCGGCGCAGAATGCGCGGGATGCCCACCCTGAGGTCCGTGCCCTGGAGTTGCGGCGCGCCCCGTTGGTGGGAGCTCAGACCGTGGTCCGAGCGGCGATTGCGTGCTGCGTCACTGTAGTCGTGCGTCCAGCCCATACCCCGACGTCTGCCCCTGCCCCAAGGTCGATAACCACCCCTTGGGGCCCCAATTGGCCTATGCGCGAGGCAAGTGGCCGTTCGTAGTACAGGTGTTCAGATCCGGATACCGGGCGCAGCGGCCCGGTCACGGAACGGCATCGATGAGTGATCGATGAGTGATCCCCGGGTCATCGACCGGTCACCGGTCGGGTTCGGGATCCTTGAGCCAGTTGACCAGTTCGGTCGAGAAGATCACCGGGTCCTCCTCGTGCGGGAAGTGCCCGAGACCGTCGAACAGCCGCCAGCGGTACGGCGCTTCGACGTACTCCCCGGACCCCGCCGCGCTGCGGGTGCGCAGCACCGGGTCGAGCGAGCCGTGCAGATGCAGCGTCGGCACCCGCACCGGCCGCTTCATGCGCCGGTTGAACTGGATGCCGTCCGGGCGTGCCATCGACCGCACCATCCAGCGGTACGGCTCGATCGAGCAGTGCGCGGTCGACGGGATCAGCATCGCCCGCCGGTACGCCTCGACCGCCTCGTCGTCGGGCAGGCTCGCGCCGGACCAGTCCCGGATCAGCTTGCCCACCAACTCGGCGTCGTCGGCGAGGAGTTGCCGCTCGGGGAGCCAGGGGCGCTGGAACCCCCAGATGTAGGAACTCGCCGCCGACTGCCTGACGTCGGACAGCATCGCGTTGCGCCAGCGCCGGGGGTGCGGCATCGAGGAGACGGCGAGCCGGCGCACCAGCTTGGGGCGCATCGCGGCCGCCGTCCACGCCAGATAGCCGCCCAGGTCATGCCCGACCAGCGCGGCGTCCGGCTCGCCGAGCGAGCGGATCACGCCGGTGATGTCGAGGGCGAGGTTGGCCGGGTCGTAGCCGCGCGGGGTGCGGTCGCTGCCGCCGACGCCCCGCAGGTCCATGGCGACGGCCCGGAACCCGGCGTCGGCCAGCGCGCCGAGCTGGTGCCGCCAGGTCCACCAGAACTGGGGGAAGCCGTGCAGCAGCAGGACCAGCGGTCCGTCGCCCACCTCCGCGATGTGGAAGCGGGCGCCGTTGGCCGCGACATCCCGGTGGGTCACCTCGCGCCCGCCGGGGATGTCGAGCCGTACGACCGAAGCAGGTTGCGCCCAAGGATTGGCGGGGTCCGTCATGAGGACGAGCGTGCCACAGCCTCGATGGCTTCGGGGACACGGTCTTCGATCGCCGCGCGGGGATGCGGCTTGGCGTTGCCCAGGACGCCCGCGGTCTCCTTCACCGAAGCGGCCACCTTCTGCGGGCCCTTGCTCTTCGCGGCCTTCTTGAAGAAGAGCACGCCCACCAGCCCGAGGACGACCGCGACGAGCACGTTCGCGGCGAAGGAGAGCAGGAAACAGAGCGCCATGTTCCAGCCGCTCCAGGTGCGAATGCCGTACGCCAGCGCGAAGTTGAGCATCGGCAGGGAGAACAGCAGCACCACCGCGGCGACCGTGAACGCGCCGCCGCCCGCGACACCGCGCTTGACGTCCTGCTTGAGCTGCGCCTTCGCCAGCGCGATCTCGTCGTGCACCAGCGCGGACATCTCGGTCGTCGCCGAGGCGAACAGCTGGCCGATGCTGCGTTCGGCGCCGACCGGGCTGCCGTCGGGTGCGCTCATCGCGTACTCCCTCTTCCGCATGTGTTTGTACCGGCATGTGTTTGTACCGTCTGGTCAGATCATGCCGGACCGTCGTTGTCCTCGCCTGCCCCGCCCGCCACTTCGGCAAGCGCGCGTCGCTCGGCGGCCTTCACCGCGGCGAGCCTGCGGTGCTCGGCGGCCTTGCGCTCGTGGATCTCCGCCATGCGCAGGTGGTACGACGGCTCGTCCTGCTCGTAGATGTCGGGGATGCCGTCGAGGTCCTCGTCGCGCTCCTCGTCCTCGTACATCCTGCGGTACCTGGCGTTGCGCAGCTTGAGCAACACGGTCGCGCCGAGGGCCGCGATGACGGAGCCGACGAGGACGGCCGCCTTGACCTCGTCGGTGAGCATCTGGTCGCCGTCGAACGCGAGTTCCCCGATGAGCAGCGACACGGTGAAGCCGATGCCGGCCAGCGAGGCGACCGCGAACACGTCCGGCCAGGCGAGGTCGTCGCTGAGCGAGGCCCGGGTGAAACGGGCCGTCAGCCAGGTCCCGCCGAAGATGCCGACCGCCTTGCCGACGACGAGTCCGAGCACCACGCCCAGCGTCTCGGGCTTGGTGAACACGTCGCCCAACGCGCCGCCCGAGATGGCGACTCCCGCGCTGAACAGGGCGAACAGCGGTACCGCGAGGCCCGCCGACAGGGGGCGTACGAGATGTTCGACGTGCTCGCCGGGGGAGTGCTTCTCGTCCTCGCGGGTGGTGCAGCGCAGCATCAGGCCCATCGCGACACCGGCGATCGTGGCGTGGACGCCGCTGTTGTACATCAGGGCCCAGATCACGAGCGCGAGCGGGACGTAGACGTACCAGCCGCGCACGCCCCTGCGGAGCAGCAGCCAGAAGACGGCCAGGCCGATGGCGGCCCCGCCGAGCGCCACGAAGTCGATGCCGGCCGTGAAGAAGACCGCGATGATCAGGATCGCGAACAGGTCGTCGACGACGGCGAGGGTGAGCAGGAAGGCGCGCAGCGCGCTCGGCAGGGAGGTGCCGATCACCGCGAGGACGGCGAGCGCGAAGGCGATGTCGGTGGCGGTCGGCACCGCCCAGCCCTGGAGCGAGCCGCCCCCGGTGAGGTTGGTGAGCGTGTAGACGAGTGCCGGTACGGCCATCCCGCACAGGGCCGCCACGACGGGCAGGGCGGCGGCCTTGGGGTCGCGCAGGTCGCCGGCGACGAGTTCGCGCTTGAGCTCGATGCCGGCGACGAAGAAGAAGACGGCGAGGAGGCCGTCGGCGGCCCAGTGGGCGACCGAGAGGTGCAGGCCGAGGGCGCCGGGGCCGAGGTGGTAGTGGCTGACGCTCTCGTAGCTGTCGTGCAGGGCGGGGACGTTGGCCCAGATCAGCGCGGTGACCGCGGCGATCAGGAGGAGGACACCGCCGACGGTCTCGGTGCGCAGCGCGTCCGCGACGAAGTTCCGCTCGGGCAGGGACATCCGTCCGAGCACCTTGCGGGCGGCGGTGTCCTCCTCCTGATC
>NZ_JBXVPZ010000279.1:0-12838 GCF_057961495.1 Streptomyces sp. P5F9
TCCGAGGCCAGCCCGATCCCCCACACCCGGTCCACGGGACTCGCCTCCACCAGAACCCGATCCCCCGTGCCCAGCAGAAACGCCCGCATCTCCGTATCCCCCGCGAACTTGTGAACGCTCCCCTCGACGACGATCCCGAACCGCTCCCGCCCCCAGATCTCCTCGTCGAAGCCGCGCACCAGCCGCCCCGCCTTCTTGGCCTGGGACGGATGCCCCGCAGCCAGCACCCGCGCAAGGGCGTCCTCGTCCCCGCAGAGCCGCGCCTTCCCCGCCATCATCCAGTGCTCGGCGGTCGCATACGTCACCCCGTCCACGGTGAACGGCGACGGCCACCACTGGCTCAGACAGCTCGCGCTCACGCGGCCGTCCGGGCGGGGCCGGTGACCCCAGAAGTGCAGGTACTTGACCCTGGCCCCGGCCCGCACTTCCCTGATCAGGGCTTCCCGCGAGTCGATCTTCTCCGCGGCCCCCGCCGCGAGCTTCCCCGTGATCCTGTCCATGCACGCGAGTCTTGCAGGCACCACTGACACTCCGTCCCCCCTTTTCCACACGGACTCGACACCTGGTCGAAGGATTCCGTCGCGTAACCAAAAGGCAACAACGGAATCACTTGTTGGAGTCCCTTTGCTCTGTCAGGATCGGCATTCAAATCGAGCTGGAGCTACGCCACCCGCCAGCGGACGAAGCGGGGCGAAGGCGGAGGAGAGCGACATGCACAACCCGGGTAGCGTCACCCCGGAACGATTCCCCGCACAGGAGTACTTCGCGGACGGCGCGCAGTTCATCGCGGGCCGCCTGACCAAGGGCACCTCGGGTCACACTCACGCCGTCGTCGACCCCGCCACCGGCGAGGACGTCTACACGTACGAGCTGGCCGGTACGGACGACGTGGACGCCGCCGTGGCAGCCGCACGCGCCGCCTTCCCCGGCTGGTCGGGCGCCACCCCCGGCGAGCGCTCCGACGCGCTGCACCGCTTCGCCGCCGTACTCGCCGAGCGCGCGGACGACTTCGCCCGCGCCGAGTCCCTCCAGTGCGGCAAGCCCCTCAAGCTGACCCGCGAGTTCGACGTCCCCGGGACGATCGACAACACGTCCTTCTTCGCCGGTGCCGCACGGCATCTGCAGGGACAGTCCGCCGGTGAGTACTCCGGCGACCACACGTCGTACGTACGCCGTGAACCAATCGGTGTCGTCGGCTCCATCGCGCCCTGGAACTATCCCCTCCAGATGGCCGCCTGGAAGATCCTCCCCGCGATCGCCGCGGGCAACACGATCGTCCTGAAGCCCGCCGAGCTGACCCCGCTCACCTCCCTGATGTTCGCGCAGGCCGCCACCGAGGCCGGCATCCCGGACGGTGTCATCAACATCATCACCGGCACGGGAAAGGTCGCCGGTGAGCATCTCGTCGGTCACCCCGACGTGGCCATGACCTCCTTCACCGGGTCCACCGCCGTCGGCAAACGCGTCGCCGAGATCGCGACCGCCACCGTCAAGCGCATCCACCTGGAGCTGGGCGGCAAGGCGCCCTTCGTGGTCTTCGACGACGCCGACCTCGAAGCCGCCGTCAACGGAGCCGTCGCCGGTTCGCTCATCAACACCGGGCAGGACTGCACGGCCGCCACGCGCGCGTACGTGCAGCGGCCCCTCTACGACGCGTTCGTCCAGAAGACGGCCGCCCTCATGGCGAGTGTCCGGGTCGGCGATCCCTTCGCCCCGGGCACCGACCTCGGGCCGCTGATCTCGCACGTGCAGCGCGACCGCGTCGCCGCCTTCGTCGACCGGGCGCGTGGCTACGCGCGCGTGGTGACCGGCGGCGAGGCTCCTCAGGGAGATCTCAAGAACGGCGCGTACTATCGCCCCACCCTGGTCGCGGACGCCGCCCAGGACAGCGAGATCGTGCAGTCCGAGCTGTTCGGACCGGTCCTGGTCGTCCTGCCCTTCGACACCGACGACGAAGGCATCGCGCTCGCCAACGACACCCCGTACGGCCTCGCGGCCTCCGCGTGGAGCCGGGACGTCTACCGGGCCAATCGCGCGACCCGCGAGATCAAGGCCGGGTGCGTGTGGATCAACGACCACATCCCGATCATCAGCGAGATGCCCCACGGCGGATACAAGGCGTCCGGCTTCGGCAAGGACATGTCCGCCTACTCGTTCGAGGAGTACACCCAGATCAAGCACGTCATGTTCGACAACACGGCGGTGGCCCGCAAGGACTGGCACCGCACGATCTTCGGGGACCGATAGCAGAACTGACGGCCGCCGAAGCCGCGGCCGTCTCCTCCCGAAAGGGCAGCACGCGCATGAAGCAGTACGAGCCCGACCGCCTGACCCCGGCCGAAGTGGCCGCCGTGCGGCGCAGCTTCCGCAAGAGCCGGTCCGCGCTGACCCGCCGTTCGGTGCTGCGCGCCTCCGCGGGCGGCGCGCTCGCGGTCGGCGGACTCGGCGCCCTGAGCGGCTGCGGGATCCCCGCGGCAGGCAAGACCCAGGGCGGCGTGTCCGCCGACGACCACTCGGCCACGGAGAAGGAGATCGACTTCTCCAACTGGCCCGAGTACATCGACACGGACGAGAGCGGAAACCACCGCCCGACGCTGGACGCGTTCACCAAGCGGACCGGCATCAAGGTCAAGTACACCGAGGACATCAACGACAACGACGAGTTCTTCGGCAAGATCCAGCCGCAGCTCGCCGCCGGCCAGTCCACCGGCCGCGACCTGATCGTCCTCACCGACTGGCTGGCCGCCCGCATGATCCGCCTCGGCTACGTCCAGAAGCTGGACGCGTCGAACCTGCCGCACGCCTACGCCAACCTGTCCGACCAGTTCCGCAGCCCCGACTGGGACCCGGGCCGGGCGTACTCGTACGTGTGGCAGGGCATCTCGACCGTCATCGCCTACAACAAGAAGGCGCTCGACGGCGTCGAGGTGAAGTCGATCTCCGACCTCCTCGACAACCCCAAGCTCAAGGGCCGCGTCGGCTTCCTGACCGAGATGCGCGACAGCGTCGGCATGACGATGCTCGACATGGGCAAGGACCCGGCGAAGTTCACCACCGACGACTACGACGCGGTCATCGCCCGCCTCCAGAAGGCCGTGGACAAGGGCCAGATCCGCCGCTTCACGGGCAACGACTACACGTCCGACCTCACCAAGGGCGACTTCGCCGCGTGCGTCGCCTGGGGCGGCGACATCGTGCAGCTCCAGTCGGACAACCCGGACGTCGGCTATGTGATCCCCGACGCCGGCTACATGACCTCGACCGACAACCTGCTGATCCCCAACAAGGCACGGCACAAGACGAACGCCGAGCGGCTCATCGACTACTACTACGAGCCCGAACCGGCCGCCGAACTCGCCGCCTACGTCAACTACGTGAGCCCGGTCGCGGACGTGAAGCCCTACCTCGCCAAGCTCGACAAGTCGGCGGCGAGCAACCCGCTGATCCTTCCCGACAAGGCCATGGCGGCCAAGTCCCACGCCTTCCGCTCCCTGAGCTCGAAGGAAGAGACGGCCTACCAGCAGAAGTTCGCAAAGCTCACAGGGGCGTGACGACGATGAACACCAAGGACAACAGCGGCGATGTCCGCCTCTCCGGTATCAGCAAGACCTACGACAACGGCTTCACCGCCGTCCAACCGCTCGAACTGACCGTCCCCCAGGGCTCCTTCTTCGCCCTGCTCGGCGCCTCGGGCTGCGGCAAGACCACCACCCTGCGCATGATCGCCGGCCTGGAGGAGCCTTCCTCCGGCACCGTCCACCTCGGCGACCAGGAAGTCACCCACCTCCCGCCCTACAAGCGGCCGGTGAACACGGTCTTCCAGTCGTACGCCCTCTTCCCGCACCTCGACATCTTCGAGAACGTCGCCTTCGGTCTGCGCCGGCGCGGCATCAAGTCGGTGAAGCAGCAGGTGGTCGACATGCTCGACCTGGTCCAGCTCGGCGAGCAGGCGCGCAAGAAGCCGCACCAGCTCTCCGGCGGCCAGCAGCAGCGAGTCGCCGTCGCCCGCGCGCTGATCAACCACCCCAAGGTGCTCCTCCTCGACGAGCCCCTCGGCGCCCTCGACCTCAAGCTGCGCCGCCAGATGCAGCTGGAGCTCAAGCGCATCCAGACCGAGGTCGGCATCACCTTCATCCACGTCACGCACGACCAGGAGGAGGCCATGACCATGGCCGACACGGTCGCCGTGATGAACGCGGGCCGCGTCGAGCAGCTCGGCTCGCCAAGCGACCTCTACGAGAACCCGAACACCACCTTCGTCGCCAACTTCCTCGGCACCTCCAACCTCATCGAGGCCGAGGTCGACTCCAAGAGCGGCGACGAGATCATCCTCAAGGCGGGCGGCGGCAAGCTCGTCCTGCCCGAGGCGCGATGTTCGGCGCCCACGACGACCGGCGGCAAGGTCCTGGTCGGCGTACGCCCGGAGAAGATCACCCTCACGCACGCCGACGACGCGGGCGAGATCCCGGCCGGCCGCAACCGCATCACCGGGAAGATCGCCGACTCCAGCTTCATCGGCGTCTCCACCCAGTACGTCATCGACAGCCCGGTCTGCCCCGAGTTCGAGGTCTACGCCCAGAACATCGACCGCGACCTCCGGCTGCGGCCCGGCGCCGACGTCGTCCTGCACTGGAACCCGGCCCACACCTTCGGCCTCGACGCCGCCCAGGACATCGACGCCGGTGTCGACATCGAGGAAGAGGCCGCCTGATGTCGACCCTCACCGAGGCGCCCCCGCCCCTGGCGCCCACCGCGCCCGAGAAGAAGCCCCCGCGGAAAAGGGGCCGCTTCACGCCGTACTGGCTGCTGCTGCCCGGCATTCTCTGGCTGATCGTCTTCTTCGCGCTGCCGATGATCTACCAGGGCTCCACGTCGATCCAGACGGGCTCCCTGGAAGACGGCTACAAGGTCACGTGGCATTTCGCGACCTACTGGGACGCGCTGTCCGAGTACTGGCCGCAGTTCCTGCGCTCGGTCCTCTACGCCGCCGCCGCGACCATCCTCTGTCTGCTGCTGGGCTACCCGCTCGCGTACCTCATCGCGTTCCGCGCGGGACGCTGGCGGAACCTGATCATGATCCTGGTGATCGCGCCGTTCTTCACCAGCTTCCTGATCCGCACCCTCGCCTGGAAGACGATCCTCGCGGACAGCGGCCCGGTCGTCAGCGTCCTCAACACCTTGCACGTCCTGGACGTCACCAACTGGCTCGGCTGGACCTCGGGCGACCGCGTCCTCGCCACACCACTCGCCGTGGTGTGCGGACTGACGTACAACTTCCTGCCGTTCATGGTGCTTCCGCTCTACACCTCGCTGGAGCGCATCGACGGACGGCTGCACGAGGCGGCCGGCGACCTGTACGCCAAGCCGTTCACCACCTTCCGCAAGGTGACCTTCCCGCTGTCGATGCCCGGCGTCGTCTCCGGCACCCTGCTGACCTTCATCCCGGCGGCCGGTGACTACGTCAACGCCGAACTCCTCGGCTCCACCGACACCCGCATGATCGGCAACGTCATCCAGACGCAGTTCCTGCGCATTCTGGATTACCCGACAGCGGCCGCTCTTTCCTTCATCCTCATGGCCGCCATCCTCGCCATGGTGACCATCTACATTCGCAAGTCCGGGACGGAGGATCTGGTTTAAATGGCCGTCGTACGCTGGTTCAAGCGTCATTTCGTCGTCATCGCGGGCCTGTTGACCCTCGGATATCTCCTCCTTCCGAACGTCATCGTCACGGTGTTCTCCTTCAACAAGCCGAAGGGGCGCTTCAATTACGAGTGGCAGCAGTTCTCGCTGGACGCCTGGAAGAAGCCGTGCGGTGTCGCCGACATGTGCGGCTCGCTCTCCATCAGCCTCCAGATCGCCGTCTGGGCCACCATCGGCGCCACACTGCTCGGCACGATGATCGCCTTCGCGCTGGTCCGCTACCGCTTCCGCGCACGCGGCGCGATCAACTCGCTGATCTTCCTGCCGATGGCGATGCCCGAGGTCGTCATGGCCGCCTCGCTGCTCACCCTGTTCCTCAACATGGGCGCCCAGCTGGGCTTCTACACCATCCTGATCGCCCACATCATGTTCTGCCTCAGCTTCGTCGTCACCGCCGTGAAGGCGCGCGTGATGTCGATGGACCCGCGCCTGGAACAGGCTGCCCAGGACCTCTACGCCGGCCCGGTGCAGACGTTCCTCCGTGTCACCCTGCCCATCGCGGCCCCCGGAATCGCGGCAGGCGCGCTGCTCTCGTTCGCGCTCTCCTTCGACGATTTCATCATCACCAATTTCAACGCGGGTTCGACCGTCACCTTCCCCATGTTCGTCTGGGGTTCGGCACAGCGCGGCACACCCGTTCAGATCAATGTCATCGGTACGACCATGTTCCTCGTCGCCGTATTGTTGGTGCTCGTCTCGATGGCCATCACCAACCGCCGCAACAAGGTGAAGGCGTAACCGCACTATCCCTGTAGGGAGTTGAAATCATGGCCCCGAGCGCCATGAGCCGTAGCAACAATTGGACCAAGTCTCTTTCCGAAGCACGGCCGGTGCCGTACTGGCTGGACGACCCCGGCAAGCCCCACCCCGAACCCGCACTCACCGGTGGCGAGACCTGCGATCTGCTGGTCGTCGGCGGCGGTTACAGCGGACTGTGGACCGCGCTCATCGCGAAAGAGCGCGACCCGCAGCGGGACGTGGTGCTGGTGGAGGGCCGCGAGGCGGGCTGGGCCGCCTCGGGCCGCAACGGCGGTTTCTGCGCCGCCTCACTCACCCACGGACTGTCCAACGGCCTCACCCGCTGGCCCGACGAGATCCACCAGCTGGAGGAGCTGGGCGCCCGCAACCTCGACGCTATCGAGAGCGCGGTCGCCCGCTACTCCCTGGACTGCGAGTTCGAGCGCACCGGCGAGATCGACGTCGCCACCGAACCGCACCAGGCCGAGGAACTCCACGACTGGTACGGCGAGTTGGAGAGCAAGGGCCTCGCCGACGGCACCGAGTTCCTGGACGCCGAGGCGGTCCGCGAGCAGGTCGCCTCCCCGACCTTCCTGGCCGGCCTGTACGACCGCACAGGCGTCGCGATGCTCAACCCGGCCAAGCTGGCCTGGGGGTTGAAGCGCGCCTGTCTCCAACTCGGCGTCCGCGTCTACGAACACACCCCCGCCCTCGCCCTCAAGCCCTACGGCGCCGGCATGGCCGTACGCACGCCGTACGGCTCGGTCCGCGCCCGCCGGGTCGCGCTCGGCACCAACGTCTTCCCGAACCTGATCAAGCGCGTCCGCTCGTACACCGTCCCGGTCTACGACTACGCCCTGATGACCGAACCGCTCTCCGCCGACCAGTTGGCGTCGATCGGCTGGAAGAACCGCCAGGGGCTGGGCGATTCGGCGAACCAGTTCCACTACTTCCGGCTCTCCGCCGACAACCGCATCCTGTGGGGCGGTTACGACGCGATCTATCCCTACGGCGGCCGGGTCCGCGCCGAGTACGACGACCGGCCGGAGACGTACGCCAAGCTCGCCGAGCACTTCTTCACCTGCTTCCCGCAGCTGGAGGGCCTCAACTTCAGCCATGCGTGGGGTGGCGCGATCGACACCTGCTCGCGTTTCTCGGCGTTCTTCGGCACCGCCCACCAGGGCAAGGTCGCGTACGCGGCGGGCTTCACCGGGCTCGGCGTCGGCGCGACCCGCTTCGGCGCGGACGTGATGCTGGACCTGCTCGCGGGGGAGCGGACCGAGCGCACGGAACTGGAGATGGTCCGCAAGAAGCCGCTGCCCTTCCCTCCCGAGCCCTTCGCGTGGACGGGCATCGCGCTCACCAAGTGGTCGCTGGCGCACGCCGATTCACACGGCGGCCGGCGCAACCTCTGGCTGAAGACGATGGACAAGCTGGGCCTCGGCTTCGACAGCTGAGCCTCCCCTGATCGGCGGGTGTGATCCGGTTCACTCCTTCGGGGTGCCGGAACCCGCGTAATGCCTGGCGGAGACCTCCCTCTCTCCTGTGACGCGACCAGCGTCGACATGAGAAAGGGAGGTCTCCTCATGACTGGGGCGAAGACGGCCGTCGAGTGGCTGGCATCCGTAGCTCCGGATCCGGAGGCCTGCCGCTGGGAATGGGAGCGCAACCCCCTCGGGGTCGCGCTGCTGCCCGCCGGCAAGGCCTGGGACGTACTCATCCTGCCGGGTGAGCTCGGCTATCCCACGCTCGATGTGCTCACCAGGGTCATCGATCAACTGGGCCCGGTACTCGTCGACTTCGGCGACGCACGGATGGGCTTCCTCGTACCGCCCGGCACCGCGAGCCGCTGGCTGGGCACGGGAATCCGTACGGCGGGACTCGGCACTTGGATCGTCGTGCCGTACCCCGGCCGGTCGACCGGCGGAGTGCGCTGGCTGGTACCGCCGGACGGCTCCGGCACCCTCACCGACCCCGCACTCCTCGAACTCGCCATGCACGAGGCGGCGGCGGGCCTGGCCACGGAAGGGGAGGGCGGGTAACTGATCGAGGTCTTGACAAGCTAATTGGTCTGGACCAAATTGGGCGCGCTCCACCCCTCCAATTCCCCCATGCCCGGAGGCACTTGTGGACCGCACCAGACCCGTCCTCACCATGCTCACGGCCCTGGCCCTGGCCGTGTCCGGATTCACCGCGCTCTCGTCGGCCGCCCGTGCGGCCGACGCGGACCTGGCGAAGAACGGAGGCTTCGAAGCGGGCCTCGACAGCTGGTCCTGTACCGCGAGCAGCGGTACGACGGTCAAGTCGCCCGTGCACGGCGGCAGTTCGGCGTTGCAGGCGACCCCGGCCGGCAACGACTACGCCCAGTGCGCGCAGACGGTGACCGTGCAGCCCAACTCCCAGTACGCGCTCGCCGGTTACGTCCGCGGCAGCTACGTCTACCTCGGCGCGAGCGGCACCGGCACCACCGACGTCTCCACCTGGACCCAATCGGCCCCCGACTGGCAGCAGTTGACGACCAGCTTCCGCACCGGCCCGTCCACCACCAAGGTCACGATCTACACCCACGGCTGGTACGCCACCGGCGCCTACTACGCCGACGACCTCTCCCTCACCGGCCCGGCAGGCGACGTGGGCCAGCCGCCAACTACCCCGACGGGCCTCGCCGCAGGCGCCGTGACGTCCTCCTCCGTCGCCCTCTCCTGGTCCGCCGTCACCGGCGCGACGAGCTACGCGATCTACCGCGACGGGGTCAAGGTCCAGACGGCGAGCGGCACTTCGGCCACCGTGAGCGGGCTGTCGGCCGCGACGGCGTACAGCTTCCAGGTCACCGCGGTGAACGACGCGGGCGAGTCCGCGAAGTCGACGGCGGTCACCGCGACGACGTCCACCGGCTCGGGCACCGGCACCGGACTGCCCACCCACGCCCTGGTCGGCTACCTCCACGCGAGCTTCGCCAACGGCTCCGGCTACACGCGCCTGGCCGACGTACCCGACAGCTGGGACGTCATCGACCTGGCCTTCGGTGAGCCGACCTCCGCCACTTCGGGCGACATCCGCTTCAACCGCTGCCCGGTCAGCGAATGCGCGAACGTCGAGAGCGACGCCGACTTCAAGGCGGCCGTCAAGGCCAAACAGGCGGCGGGGAAGAAGGTGCTGATCTCCATAGGCGGTGCCAACGGCCAGGTCCAACTGACCACGACAGCGGCCCGCGACACCTTCGTCTCCTCGGTCTCGAACATCATCGACACCTACGGCCTCGACGGTCTCGACATCGACTTCGAGGGCCACTCGCTGTCGCTGGACGCGAGCGACACGAACTTCAAGAGCCCCACAACTCCCGTGGTGGTCAACCTGATCGCGGCCCTGAAGACCCTGAAGGCCAAGTACGGCTCGAAGTTCGTGCTGAGCATGGCGCCCGAGACGTTCTTCGTGCAGATGGGCTACCAGTTCTACGGCACCGGCAAGTTCGGCGGCCAGGACCCCAGGTGCGGGGCGTATCTCCCCGTCATCTACGCCCTGCGCGACGACCTCACCCTGCTCCACGTCCAGGACTACAACTCGGGCCCGATCATGGGCCTCGACAACCAGTACCACACCATGGGCGGCGCCGATTTCCACATCGCGATGACCGACATGCTGCTCACGGGCTTCCCGGTCGCGGGTGACACCACCAACATGTTCCCGGCCCTGCGCCCCGACCAGATCGCCATCGGCATGCCGGCGTCGGTCAACGCGGGCAACGGCCATGTCGCCCCGGCCGAGGTCACCAAGACCCTGGACTGCCTGACGAAGAAGGTGAGTTGCGGCTCGTACGCGACCCACGGCACCTGGCCGACCCTGCGCGGGCTGATGACCTGGTCGATCAACTGGGACCGGTACTCGAACTGGGAGTTCCAGAAGACGTTCGACGGCTACTTCGGCTGAGGGCCGCTTCGAAAGCGGTCGAGGAAGAGCCGCAGCGAGGCGAGCAGCACCGTACCGAGGCACCAACTGGCCACGACGTCCAGTGGCCAGTGGTAGCCCCGGCGGACCAGCCCGAAGCTGACGCCGGCGACCAACAGGGCGCAGGCGATGACCAGTTCGCGGCGTGCGTACACCGTCCGGAGCCAAGGGAGGAGAACCAAGGCCGAGGTGCCGTAGGCGATCATCGCGGTGGCCGTGTGGCCTGAGGGGTAGTAGCCGGTGCCGGGCGGGACCGCCGGGGTGCCGCCGCGGGCGATCAGTTCCTTGAGGGGGACGACGATCGCCGGGACCAGGGCCATCAGCACGGCCGCCGCGAGGGGCGGCAGCCACCAGCGGTGTGTACCAGTGGCACGGCCGCGCCGGCCGACGTAGACGAGGGCTGCGAGGAGGACCGGGACCGCGACCTGCATGTTGCCGAGGTCGGCGAGGAGTTCGGAGGCCCGGTCCGGGTGGACGAGTGCGCGGCTGAGGCGGGTGTCCAGGCGGAGGAGGGGGCCGTCGGCCGCTACCTGCCAGGTGATCACCGCGAAGAGCAGCGCGGGAAGGGCGAGAAACAGCCAGAAAAAGGAGGTCGGCCGGCCCGGAACAGGGGGGGTAGTTCCGGGCCGGCCGTCCGGATCGGGTCGTCGGCCGCCCCGGGGGGTTTGGGGCGGGCGACTGTCCGATCGGTGAGGAGATTCGGAGCCAGAGGCTCCTGTTGTGTGCGCGAGGGCACGACCAGGTCGAAGCTGGGGAGGCCCCGGCCTGAAGTCGCCCACAGTCCCCTGTGGGCGGGGTGTATCTCTCATCTGGGTAGAACCTACGGCAGTGGCTGCGGGTACGACAGGCGGAATCGCGTCCCGTCATGCACCCCGCACACCTTCTTCACACGGCCTGACGCCCGCCGCCCCCGCCTGTGAATCGCTGTGGACGGAACGGGTGGGGCGGTTGAGGCGCATGAGGCTCAACTCCTCTGCGGGAGCTGGGAGTTGCGTGTGACCGGGACGCACGGGCGGGGATGGCTCAGATACGCGCGAACGCCTGCTCGATGATGTCGAGCCCCTCGCTCAGCAGATCCTCCCCGATGACCAGCGGAGGCAGGAAGCGCAACACGTTGCCGTAGGTGCCACAGGTCAGGACCAGCAGCCCCTCCTGGTGGCACGCCTTGGCGAGCGCGGCCGTCGCCTCCGGGTTCGGCTCCTTGGTCGTACGGTCCTTGACGAGCTCGATGGCGATCATCGCGCCGCGCCCGCGCACGTCGCCGATGATGTCGAACTTCTCCGCCATGGCACCGAGCCGGACCTTCATGACCGACTCGATGTTCTTGGCCTTGGCGTTGAGGTCCAGCTCCTTCATGGTCTCGATCGCGCCGAGCGCACCGGCACAGGCGACGGGGTTGCCGCCGTAGGTCCCCCCGAGGCCCCCGGCGTGCGCCGCGTCCATGATCTCGGCGCGCCCGGTGACCGCGGCGAGCGGCAGCCCGCCCGCGATCCCCTTCGCGGTGGTGATCAGATCCGGGACGACACCCTCGTCCTCACACGCGAACCACTGCCCCGTACGGCAGAACCCGGACTGGATCTCGTCGGCGACGAAGACGATCCCGTTGGCCTTGGCGAACTCGCTGAGCGCCGGCAGGAAGCCCTTCGCCGGCTCGATGAAGCCGCCCTCGCCGAGGACCGGCTCGATGATGATCGCGGCGACGTTGTCGGCCCCGATCTGCTTGTTGATCATGTCGATGGCCTGCGCGGAGGCCTCGGCACCGGCGTTGTCCGGACCGGTCGGCCAGCGGTAGCCGTAGGCGACCGGCACGCGGTACACCTCGGGCGCGAACGGCCCGAAGCCGTTCTTGTACGGCATGTTCTTCGAGGTCAGCGCCATGGTGAGGTTCGTCCGGCCGTGGTACCCGTGGTCGAACACGACGACGGCCTGTCGCTTGGTGTACGCCCGCGCGATCTTGACCGCGTTCTCGACGGCCTCGGCGCCCGAGTTGAACAGCGCGGACTTCTTCGCGTGGTCACCCGGGGTCAGCTCGGCCAGCGCCTCCGCGACCTCCACGTACCCCTCGTACGGCGTGACCATGAAACAGGTGTGGGTGAAGTCGGCGAGCTGCGCGCTCGCCCGGCGTACGACGGCCTCGGCGGAGGCGCCGACGCTCGTCACGGCGATACCGGAACCGAAGTCGATGAACCGGTTCCCGTCGACGTCCTCGACGATCCCGCCGCCCGCGCGCGCGGTGAACACGGGCAGCACGGAGCCCACACCGGCCGCGACCGCGGCGGTACGGCGGGCCTGCAGCTCCTGCGACTTCGGGCCGGGGATGGCGGTGAGAACGCGGCGCTCCTGCGGAAGTGCGGTCATGAGGGGCTCCTGGGGTGGTGCGGACGCTTTTCTTCTTTCTTCCTTTCTCGCAGGCTAGGGCGGGTGACCGGGGGTGGGCATGCTCCATGTGGGC
>NZ_JBXVPZ010000280.1:0-12823 GCF_057961495.1 Streptomyces sp. P5F9
GGTGCGGGCACCGGTGGCTACGGCGCACAGGGTTCCGCGGGCTCCGGCTCGGCTGTCGGCGGCAACGCCGGTGGTTCCGGTGTGCAGGGTCCCGTGGGAACCGGCTCCGCCGGCGGCGGCTTCGGTCCCGACAGCCCCGCCGGGAACGCCCCCTCCAGCGACCCCTCCGGTCCCGGCTTCGGCGCCGGAAAGGCGGCCGCCGCCCGTGCCGCACAGGCTCAGGCGGGCCAGGCGGGCACCGGCACCGGGGCGCCCGCCTCCGCCTCCACGGCTCTCTCCGGGCCCCAGCAGTCCGCCCCCGGCGTCCCCCAGCAGCCCGGCCCGGCGCAGCCGCAGGGGGCCGCCGTAGGCACGCCCATGGCTGCCGGGCCCGGTGGCGGGCAGCCGTCCTGGGCGCAGCAGGTGCACCGGCTGGCCGGGGACGAGGAAGCGCCCGTGGCGCCCTGGAAGCCGCCCGTCGAGGACGTGTTCCAGGCGGCGGCCCGGCGGCAGTCGGCGGCGCGGCCCGCCGGGCTCGGCAAGCGGCTGGTCGCGCGGCTGATCGACACCATCGTGCTCGGCGCGGTCACCGCGGCGGCCGCCGTACCGCTGGGCACCAAGGCCGTGGACCACCTCAACGAGAAGATCGACGCGGCCAAGCTCTCCGGCCGTACCGAGACGGTCTGGCTGCTGGACGGCACCACGTCCGCCTACCTGGGCATCGTCCTCGCCGTACTCCTCCTCTTCGGCGTCCTGTACGAGGCGCTGCCCACCGCCAAGTGGGGCCGCACCCTCGGCAAGAAGCTCTGCGGGATCGAGGTCCGCGGGATCGAGAGCCACGAGCCGCCCGGCTTCGGCGGGGCGCTGCGCCGCTGGCTCGTCTACAGCGTCCCGGGGCTGCTCGGCATCGGGATCGTCGGCGTCGCCTGGTGTCTGTTCGACCGGCCCTGGCATCAGTGCTGGCACGACAAGGCAGCACATACGTTCGTAGCGGCATAGAGGTATACGGCATCCGGGGTACCTGATTCCGTACCCCGGACGGCCGCTCGCCGGATGCGGAGGCGGGCGGTTCGCGGTCGACTCGGCCCATGAGCACCGAACCGCCTCCGGGCTCCGGCCAGCAGCCGCCGGAAGACGACCCGTTCAGGAAGCAGCCCCCTCCTGGCCAGGGATCGGGCTCACCGTACGACCAGTCCTACGGGAACCAGCCTCCGCAGCCTCCTCCGTACGGCGGCGGTGGCGGTGACCCCTACGGCGGCGGCTCCTACCCCAGCGACCCGCTCGCCGGCATGCCCCCGCTCGCCGACAGCGGCCGCCGCACGCTGGCCCGGATCATCGACCTGATCCTCGTCGGCGTCATCGTCTGGCTGGTCACCTGGGCCTTCGGCGTCCACGAGTACGACGTCGGCTCCAACGGCGCGTCGTACGCCAAGTCGCTGGGGCAGTCGCTCATCGCGGCCGTGCTCTACATCGGCTACGACACCGTGATGATGGCCAAGTCGGGGCAGACGCTCGGCAAGAAGTGGCTGGGCCTGCGGGTCGCGAACCTCGACAACGGGTCGACGCCGTCCGTGCAGACCAATCTGATCCGCGCGGCGGTGCTGTGGATCCCGTTCGCGTTCTGCTGCGCCTGCATCTGGACGGCGATCTGCGGTGGCTGGAGCTTCTTCGACAAGCCGTACAAGCAGGGTCTGCACGACAAGGCCGCCAAGACCGTGGTGGTCAGCACGCGTTGACGTGACCGGTGGTCAACACCCGGGGCGCACACAGCGATCGGCGGGTCCGTGGTCAACGGACCCGCCGATTCGCGTAGTCGAGCTTGAGACCGAGCTTGGGCTTGTGCTTGGTCTAGGGAGTGCTCCGCTCCCGTACCGGCTCCGCGGACGCGGACGACGCGGCAGCGGAAACGGTCTCCCGCCGTACCGGCACGGGCACCCGCTGCTGTTGCGGAACGACGGGAGCGGCGGTCTGGGGGGCGGCCTGGGCGGCTATGGCGGTGCGGGTCCTGGGCTGCGGCACCGTCAGGGAGACGAGCAGCCCGAGGGCGAGTGCGGCGCA
The DNA here is from genome assembly GCF_057961495.1 of Streptomyces sp. P5F9. Lineage (NCBI taxonomy): Bacteria > Bacillati > Actinomycetota > Actinomycetes > Kitasatosporales > Streptomycetaceae > Streptomyces > Streptomyces sp. P5F9. The sequence goes on from NZ_JBXVPZ010000280.1 coordinate 2,038, forward strand.
CGCGATGACCGCGATGCCCAGACCCGAGTTCGTCTGTGACAGCAGCAGCATGGCGAGGGTCGAGAAGATCACGGTGAACGAACCGTAGGCGAGCTGTGCGGCGGTCGGACGAGGCATGGCAATCGAGTCCTCGTTAGGCGATGGAGGGGAGCCCGTGAAACGGGGGTGCGACAAGGATGTCGGCCTGGCTTTCCGCCGGTTCCGGGCGTTCCGCCAATCGACTCTATTCGCCTGCATGCCCGAGTGGAACGTGCAGTAAGCATGACCTAACACACAGCTCCGGAGCATGGGGGGCGCACGGAGTCATACCGTCCACCAAGTGGACGGATGTACGCGCCTGTTGAGGGAGGCGCGAGTCGCCCGTGCGTGTCCGTAAAGCGGACCCCCGCTTCGCATAGTGCACTTGTCCTGCTCAAGTCAAGGTCTGTCTTTTCCCGTAAACCTCTAGTCAAATAACGTCACTTGACTATCACGCGTACACCGCGCGCGGACCTTCCATGACTTCCAGGACCCCCCTTCCGCGCGGTCGGGTGCGCAGGGGAGGACCTCAAGTGACCAGCAGACCCTGGACGTTCAGAGCGGCCGCGGTGGGCGTGGCCCTCGCGGCGGCCACCGCCACGTTCTCGACGTTCGCCGTGGCGGAGGCCGACACCTCGGCCAAGGCCACCACTGTCGACCGGCACGACCCGGCACCGGTCGCACAGAAGGAGCACGACCTCGACGGCCCGCTGAGCAAGACGCAGGACGCGCAGCACCAAGAGGCCCTGAACCAGGTCATATCCGGCAAGGCGTCGGTCAAGGACCGCAACGGCTCGCAGGTCGTCCAGCTCAAGAGCAAGGGCGGCGGCAAGAGCAAGTACGTCGAGCTGGGCCGCGAGAAGACCGACAAGATCTTCACGATCCTGGTCGAGTTCGGCGACCAGGTCGACAGCCGCTACGGCGGCACCGTCGGCCCGCTGCACAACCAGATAGCCGCGCCCGACCGGGCGAAGGACAACTCGACGGCCTGGCAGGCGGATTACAACCAGGCGCACTTCCAGGACCTGTACTTCGGCACCGGCAAGAACACCGAGTCGCTCAAGAAGTACTACGAGAAGCAGTCCTCGGGCCGCTACTCGGTCGAGGGCGAGGTCACCGACTGGGTCAAGGTCCCCTACAACGAGGCCCGTTACGGCTCCAACAAGGCCTCCACCGGCGCCTGGTACGCCGTGCAGGACGGCGTCAACGCCTGGGTCGCCCAGCGCGAGGCCGCGGGTGACACGGCCGCCGAGATCAAGACGGAGCTGGCCCAGTTCGACCAGTGGGACCGCTACGACTACGACGGCGACGGCAACTTCAACGAGCCCGACGGCTACATCGACCACTTCCAGATCGTGCACGCCGGTGAGGACGAGTCCGCGGGCGGCGGCGCGCAGGGCGAGGACGCGATCTGGGCCCACCGCTGGTACGCCTTCGGCACCGACGCCGGCTCCACAGGGCCGGGCACCAACAAGCTCGGCGGCACCCAGGTCGGCGACACCGGCATCTGGGTCGGCGACTACACCATCCAGCCGGAGAACGGCGGACTCGGCGTCTACGCCCACGAGTACGGCCACGACCTCGGCCTGCCCGACGAGTACGACACCGCGGGCGGCGAGAACTCCACCGGCTTCTGGACGCTGATGTCGTCCGGCTCCTGGCTCGGCACCGGCAAGGAGGCCATCGGCGACCTGCCCGGCGACATGAACGCCTGGGACAAGCTCCAACTGGGCTGGCTGGACTACGACATCGCCAAGGCCGGCACCAAGTCGAAGCACACGCTGGGCGTCGCGGAGTACAACACCAAGAACCCCCAGGCGCTCGTGGTGCAGTTGCCCGAGAAGGAGGTCACCACCGACGTCGTCGCCCCGGCGCAGGGCGCCACCCAGTGGTGGAGCGGCAGCGGCAACAGCCTGAGCAACACCCTTTCCCGCACAGTGGACTTGACGGGCAAGTCGTCCGCCGCGCTCACGCTGGACGGCTGGTACGACGCCGAGCAGGACTACGACTACCTCTACACCGAGGTGTCCACCGACGGCGGCACGAACTGGACCCCGATCGACGGCACCCTGGCCGACGGCTCCGCCATCCCGCGTGACGGCAGCGGCAACCCGGCCCTCACCGGCACGGCGGCGGCGTACCAGAAGCTGACGTACCCGCTGGACGCCTACGCGGGCCAGAAGATCGACGTCCGCTTCCGCTACCAGACCGACAGCGGTGTGGCGCAGAAGGGCTTCACGGCCGACGAGATCACCGTGACCGCCGACGGTGCCGCCCTCTTCTCCGACAACGCCGAGACGGCCGACCCCGCGTGGACGGCCAAGGGCTTCACCCGTATCGGCGCGTCCTTCGCGGACGACTACCCGCAGTACTACATCGCCGAGAACCGTCAATACGTGTCGTACGACAAGGTGTTGAAGGTCGGCCCGTACAACTTCGGCTTCTCGGCGACCCGTCCGGACTGGGTGGAGCATTACGCCTACCAGAACGGCCTGTTGATCTGGAAGTGGGACACCTCGCAGGCGGACGACAACACCAGCGAGCACCCCGGTGAGGGTCTGATCCTGCCGGTCGACTCCCACCCGACGCAGCTGAAGTGGTCCGACGGCACGCTGATGCGCAACCGCATCCAGGCCTACGACTCGCCCTTCGGCCTGGACCGCACGGACTCGATGACGCTGCACAGCGCGGACGTCGCCACCAAGATCAAGTCGCAGCCGGGTGTGCCGGTCTTCGACGACGGCAGGTCGACCTACTACGACACGTCGAACCCGACAGCCGGTGTCAAGATCACTGACACCAACACCCGGATCAAGATCGTCAAGGAGTCGCACGACGGCTCGACGGTGAGCCTCCAGGTCGGCCCTTCGGCGAAGTAGTCGGTAAAAGCGCAGGTCAGAAGCGTATCGGCGGTGACCCCCTGGCGGGTCGCCGCCGATCCGTGTTTAGGTGCGTCCTGTGCTTGGCTTATTGACACCGACCTCGACCTCGACCCGCCAGGGGGTGTGACCGCATTGTCCGCAGGAGGTTTCTGCAGGCTGCCGACCGGCAGCGTGGTGGTGGCGTTGAACCTGCCCAGACCCAGCGCCCAGGGCGACGGCTGCGTCCGCGTTCTCGTCCACGCACGCAACCGCGCCCGGGCCCTGACCCGGCTCCGCAACCTCGGAATGCGGGCCGTCTACCTGCGCGGCAACGCGGAGCCGCCGACCCCGGACGAGATCACGGCCGTCCTGCACCACCCCGACGGCCTGATATGGCGCACGGCGCCTGCGCCTGACAACGCTGTCGTGATCCCCGGCCCGGAACTGCCGCAGGAGCTGTGGCATCCGATCAGGGCGCTGCTGCGGAGGCCTCCGGCGGCTGCGTGAGGGGTTGTGCCTTGCCTGCGGCTCGGTGGGGGCTGGTCGCGCAGTTCCCCGCGCCCCTTGAAGGCAGCCCCTGCGGGGCGTGCCGCCGCGAGGGCGCCGCAGACCAACCGACGGCGCTCAGTGCGGTAGCTACGCGCCGAAACAGCCGCGCCCCGGACGGGGCGCGGGGCTGTATCGATGTGCGGCTCCGCCGCGTGGGCGCGACCAGCCCCCACCGGCCCGCGGGTAAAGAACCGCTAGACGACAGGCTTCCCGGTCAACTCCACACCCGCTGAACGCAGTTCCTCCAGCGCACGGTCCGTGGACTCCTTGGCCACCCCGGCCGTGAGATCGAGCAACACCTGCGTACGAAACCCTTCCCGCACGGCATCCAGCGCGGTCGCCTTCACGCAGTGGTCGGTCGCGATCCCGACGACGTCCACCTCGTCGATCTCCCGCGCCCGCAACCAGTCCCCGAGCGACACCCCGTTCTCGTCGTGCCCCTCGAACCCGCTGTACGCCGCCGCGTACGCCCCCTTGTCGAACACGGCGTCGATCGCCCCGGAGGCGACCGCGGGCGCGAAGTTCGGGTGGAACCCGACCCCCTCCGTGCCCGCGACACAGTGCGCGGGCCAGGAACGGGCGTAGTCGGGGTTGTCGGCGAAGTGGCCGCCGGGCGCGATGTGGTGGTCGCGGGTGGCCACGACGTGCCGGTACCCGGCGGGAGCCTGCCCGATCAGCTCGGTGACGGCGGCGGCCACATCCGCACCCCCGGCCACCGCGAGACTGCCTCCCTCGCAGAAGTCGTTCTGCACGTCAACGACGATCAAGGCGCGGCGCATGGTGGTGTCCTTCGACGAAGAGTGAGATTCGAGCCTAGAGACTCCGGCGGTACTACGGGAGGGCGCACCCGGGATTTTCGGGTCCGTCTTACCTGTCGGTCCTGTCTCGGTCGGCGGACCTGTCCTGGCTACCCGACCGCAGATGCACGTACTCCGTAGGAATCACGGCCTCCCCACGCGACAACTGGGTCGCCGACAACGGCAGGTTGCCCCGAGCGACCGCATGCCGGTCCCGTACGACGTCCAGCGGCTCGCGCGCGACGACCTCGCCGCCCTTGACCAGCTCGACGAGCAGCTGCCGGTCGGCCAGCTCGGCCGGGACCGCCCCGGTGCCGATCACCTCGGCCTCCGCGACCCCGTCGCCGTCCAGCCGCCGTGCCGCCCACTTGCGCCCGCCGATCGACGTCTTGCCGCCGCTGGACTTCTTCGCGACCGGCACGAGCGGCGCCTTCGGGTCGGCGGACTCGGCACGCGCGACCAGCTTGTAGACCATCGAGCAGGTCGGGTGCCCGGACCCGGTCACCAGCTGGGTGCCGACGCCGTACGCGTCCACCGGCGCCGCCGCCAGCGAGGCGATGGCGTACTCGTCGAGGTCGGAGGTCACGATGATCTTCGTGTTGACGGCGCCCAGCTCGTCCAGCTGCTGCCGCACCCGGTGCGCGACGAGCAGCAGGTCGCCGGAGTCGATGCGGACGGCGCCCAGTTCGGGCCCGGCGACCTCGACCGCCGTACGGACGGCCTCGGTGACGTCGTAGGTGTCGACGAGCAGGGTGGTGTTGCGGCCGAGCGAGTCCACCTGGGCCTGGAACGCGTCGCGTTCGTTGTCGTGGAGCAGGGTGAAGGCGTGCGCGGAGGTGCCGACGGTCGGGATGCCGTAGCGGAAACCGGCCGCGAGGTCGGAGGTGGTGGCGAAGCCGCCGACGTAGGCGGCGCGGGAGGCGGCGACGGCGGCCAGCTCGTGGGTGCGGCGGGCGCCCATCTCGATCAGCGGGCGGTCCCCGGCGGCGGAGGCCATGCGGGAGGCGGCGGCCGCGATCGCGGAGTCGTGGTTGAAGATGGAGAGGATCACCGTCTCCAGGAGCACGCACTCGGCGAACGAGCCCTCGACGCGCATGATCGGCGAGCCCGGGAAGTACACCTCGCCCTCCGGGTAGCCCCAGACGTCACCCCTGAAGCGGTAGGCGGCGAGCCACTCCAGGGTCTCCTCGTTGACGACGTTCCGCTCGCGCAGGAAGTCGAGGACGCCCGCGTCGAACCGGAAGTTCTCCACCGCGTCCAGGACGCGTCCGGTGCCCGCGACGACGCCGTAGCGGCGCCCCTCCGGCAGCCGGCGGGTGAAGACCTCGAAGACCGAACGCCGGTCGGCCGTCCCCGCTTTGAGGGCGGCCTGCAGCATCGTCAGCTCGTAGTGGTCGGTGAAGAGCGCCGTCGAGGGAACGTCCACCGGCAGCCCAAGGTCCGCTACGTCCACTGAACTCTCCTGGTCGTGATTTTCCGGGTCCCCCGAGGTCCGCCGGGGGTCCGGGGGTTGTCCCCCGGTGTGTGCCGCATGGCAAGGGATGGTACTCCCATCTCGTCACTCTGACGATTTGTGGGGTCCATTTGTGCGGGCACCCCCTTGTGGTGGCAGCATGGGCCGTGTGACGTCACCCGCACCCCTGGAGATCGAACGGACCGAGTCGGCGGAGGAGGTGTTCGCCGTACCCGAGCCGGACGTCCCCTGGGTCACGATCGTGCACAACGACCCGGTCAACCTCATGAGCTACGTCGCGTACGTCTTCCAGACGTACTTCGGCTACTCCAAGGACAAGGCCCACAAGCTCATGCTCGACGTCCACCACAAGGGCCGCGCGGTCGTCTCCAGCGGAAGCCGCGAGGAGATGGAGCGCGACGTGCAGGCGATGCACGGCTACGGTCTGTGGGCCACCCTCCAGCAGGACCGGAAGTAGCGACCCATCCCGATGCCAGGACACTTCGAACCGCTCCCCGGCGGCGGCGCGGCCGTCGCGCTCGACGACGTCGAGATCTCCATCATCCGGTCGCTGGCCGTCCAGCTCCTTGAGCTGATCGGCCCCGGCCCGGGCGAGGACGCCTCCGACGACCCGCTCGCCGAACTCTTCGCCGAGGGCCCGAGCGAACCGCCCGCCGACCCGGTGCTCCGGCGCCTGTTCCCGGACGCGTACACCGACCCGGAGCAGGCCCCCGACTCCCCGCAGGACGCGGAGGAACGGATGGCGCACTCCGCCGAGTTCCGCCGCTTCACCGAGAACGACCTCAGGGCCGGCAAGCGCGAGAACGCCCTCGCGGTGGTCCGCACCCTCGACTCGCTGACCCCCGGCGGCGACGGCGGCGCGATCCTCAAGCTCACCGCCGAGGAGTCCCGGCAGTGGCTCGGCTCGCTCAACGACCTGCGCCTGGCGATCGGTTCACGCCTCGACATCACCGACGAGGACGACACCGACGACCTCTACCGGCTCCCGGACGAGGACCCGCGCAAGCCGATGGTGATGGCGTATCTCTGGCTGGGCGGCCTCCAGGAGACGCTGGTCAGCACCCTGATGCGCTGACCGCGACGGCCGCCGTCCCGGTCCCTCGGAGTCCGACCGGAGTTCGCTCAGAGGACGCTCAAATCCGAATAACGATCACGTCACCGCGACGGCCAGGAATGCTGGCCGTCGCTCCTTTTTGTCCGCTTCTTCCTGTGGTGTGCGCCACAGATGCCCCCTTCGATCAAGATTGCGACCGTGATAAATCTTCACGACCGCCCGGCGGACGCCACCCATGTCCCGCCGGGTTCGCCATGCGGCCGACGGACCTCGGCCGGGCAGCTCCAGTCCATGGGGGGATTCGGAGAAAGGCGCACCACACATGACCTCCGCTCAGGTCGAGACGGACAAGACCCCTGAGGAGGGGTACGAGCGCGGGCTCGGCAGCCGTCAGGTCCAGATGATCGCGATCGGCGGCGCCGTCGGCGTCGGACTGTTCCTGGGGGCCGGCGCGAACATCGCCAAGGCCGGTCCCAGCCTCATCTTCATGTACGCCCTCGCGGGCGTGATCATCTTCTTCATCATGCGGGCACTGGGCGAACTGCTCCTGTACCGCCCGGTGTCGGGCTCCTTCGCGGAGTACTCGCGCGAGTTCCTCGGCCCGTTCTTCGGCTACTTCACGGCCTGGACGTACTGGCTGATGTGGGTGGTGACCGGTATGGCCGAACTCACCGCCGCCGCCATCTACGTCAACTACTGGTTCCCCGCCGTCTCCCAGTGGGTGACCGCACTCGCCTTCCTGGTCATCCTCTTCGTGGCCAACCTGATCTCGGTGAAGCTGTTCGGCGAGATCGAGTTCTGGTTCTCGATGGTCAAGGTCACCGCGCTCATCGGCATGATCGTGATCGGCCTGGGCGTCCTCACCTTCGGCTTCAGCAGCGCCGGCGACACCGCCTCCGTCGCCAACCTCTGGCAGTTCGACGGCTTCTTCCCCAAGGGCATCGGCTCCTCCCTGATGACCCTCCAGGGCGTCATGTTCGCCTACCTGGCGGTCGAGCTGGTCGGCGTCACCGCGGGCGAGTCCGAGAACCCGGAGAAGACCCTCCCCAAGGCGATCAACACCCTCCCGTGGCGCATCGCCCTCTTCTACGTCGGCGCCCTCACGGTCATCCTCTGCGTCGTCAAGTGGACCGAATTCGCCCCGGGCGTCAGCCCGTTCGTCGAGGCGTTCGCGAAGATCGGCATCCCGGCGGGCGCCGGCATCGTCAACTTCGTGGTCCTCACGGCGGCCCTCTCCTCCTGCAACTCGGGCATGTACTCCACGGGCCGCATGCTCCGCACCCTCGCGGACAACGGCGAGGCTCCGAAGGCCTTCAGCAGGCTCTCCGCCTCCAAGACCCCGGCGACCGGCATCACGATCTCCGTCGCCTTCATGGGCATCGGCGTGGTCCTCAACTACGTCGTCCCGGAGAAGGCGTTCGGCTACGTCACCTCGGTCGCCACCGCCGCCGGCATCTGGACCTGGCTGATGATCCTGATCAGCCACGTCCTCTACCGCCGCGCGGTCGACGCGGGCCGCCTCCCGGCCTCGCCCTTCCCGGCCCCGGGCGGCGCGAAGTTCTCCTACGTGGCCATCGCGTTCCTGCTCTTCGTCACGGGCCTCATCGCCTACGACCCCGACTCCCGGGTCTGTCTCTACGTGATGGCGGGCTGGACCATCGCCCTGGCCGCCGGCTGGTTCGCCCTCAGGTCCCGCAACCCGCAGATCACCGAGCGCCGCGCCCCGCAGTTCGAAAAGGTCGGCTGATCACTCGCTCTCACCATGTGGGCCGTCCTGTACCACCACTCGGTACAGGGCGGCCCTTCTGCTTATCCTGACGACCATGCCGACCCTGACCATCACCCAGGCCCTCTTCGACCAGATCGTCGCCCACGCGCGCGCGGACCACCCCGACGAGGCGTGCGGAGTCGTCGCGGGCCCGGTGGGCGAGGGCCGCCCCGAGCGCTTCGTCCCGATGCTGAACGCGGCCCGGTCGCCCACGTTCTACGAGTTCGACTCGCAGGACCTGCTGAAGCTCTACCGCGACATGGACGACCGCGACGAGGAGCCGGTGATCATCTACCACTCCCACACCGCGACCGAGGCCTACCCCTCCCGCACCGACATCTCCTACGCCAACGAACCCGGCGCCCACTACGTCCTCGTCTCCACCGCCGACTCCGACGAGGCGGGACCCTTCCAGTTCCGCTCGTACCAGATCCTGGAGGGCGAGGTCACGGAGGAGGACGTCAAGGTGGTGGAGTCGTACTGATCCGGTCCTGATCTCGTACTCCGGATGAAATCCGTCCGAAGTGTGAGATCCCCTACCGAGGACCGGACAGGGAATCGATACGATGAGCCCATGGTTCTTCTCGACGTGAGCGACAAGGCGCCGGGCACGCTGCTCGTGGCGCGGCTGCACGTCGACCTGTGCAGGCTCAGCAGCGCCATCTGTTGACCCGCGCGCAGTCGCCGTACGGCCGTGCGCCGGGGCGCGCCCATGCTCGTGCCGCGCGCCCACCGAGACCAGACCCCTCCCGCTTCCGACAGGAGCCCCTTGCCATGGCCATCGAGGTCCGCATCCCCACCATCCTCCGCACCTACACCGGCGGCGAGAAGGCCGTCGAGGGTGCCGGTGAGAACCTCGCCGCGCTCTTCGCCGACCTCGAAACCCGGCACGCGGGCATCCAGGCCCGCATCGTGGACGGCGGCGAACTGCGCCGCTTCGTCAACGTGTACCTGAACGACGAGGACGTCCGCTTCCTCGACGGCATCAACACGAAGCTGTCGGACGGCGACAACGTCACGATCCTGCCGGCCGTCGCCGGCGGCATGCGCTAAGGCCCGCTGACCGCTGATGCGTTACGACTCCCCGCTGGCCGCGGTGGGCAACACCCCTCTGGTGCGCCTGCCGCGGCTCTCGCCGTCCACCGACGTCCGCATCTGGGCCAAGCTGGAGGACCGCAATCCGACCGGCTCGGTCAAGGACCGCCCGGCCCTGCACATGATCGAACAGGCGGAGAAGGACGGCCGCCTCACCCCCGGCTGCACCATCCTGGAGCCGACCTCGGGCAACACCGGCATCTCCCTCGCCATGGCGGCGAAGCTCAAGGGCTACCGCATGGTCTGCGTGATGCCCGAGAACACCTCCCAGGAACGCCGTGACCTGCTCAACATGTGGGGCGCGGACATCATCCCCAGCCCCGCGGCGGGCGGCTCCAACACGGCAGTCCGCGTGGCCAAGGAACTCTCCGCCGAACACCCGGACTGGGTGATGCTCTACCAGTACGGCAACCCGGACAACGCGGGCGCCCACTACGCGACGACGGGCCCGGAGATCCTCACCGACCTCCCGTCGATCACCCACTTCGTGGCAGGCCTGGGCACCACGGGCACGCTCATGGGCGTGGGCCGCTACCTGCGCGAGAACAAGCCGGACGTAAAGATCGTCGCCGCGGAACCCCGCTACGACGACCTCGTCTACGGCCTCCGCAACCTCGACGAGGGCTTCGTCCCCGAGCTCTACGACGCCTCCGTCCTCACCACCCGCTTCTCGGTCGGCTCAGCCGACGCGGTCACCCGAACCCGAGAACTCCTCCAACAGGAGGGCATCTTCGCCGGCGTCTCCACCGGCGCGGCCCTCCACGCGGCAATCGGCGTGGGCAAGAAGGCCGTAGCAGCGGGGGAGACCGCCGACATCGCCTTCGTGGTGGCGGACGGCGGCTGGAAGTACCTGTCGACAGGCGTCTACACGGCGGCAACGACAGAAGAGGCGATCGCGACGCTGCAGGGCCAACTCTGGGCCTGATTCCAGGGGGCCAGGGCCGAACGCCCTGTCTTTTAGGGGCGCGGGGCTGTATCGATGTGCGGCTCCGCCGCGTTGGCGAGACCAGCCACAACGGACCCGCACCCGAAAACGCACCCTTCAGCCGGTGAGGTGACGGACCTGATCCCAAAGGACCGGGTCCACCACCCCAACCCTCCGCCGAAACTCAGACACCGACACCTTCCGCAACTCGTCGGTCTCCAAATAACTGGCCCGCCCCCGCGCAT
>NZ_JBXVPZ010000281.1:0-12810 GCF_057961495.1 Streptomyces sp. P5F9
CGCGAACTGATGGAAGCCAGGCGGCACTTGTATGCCGAGGTCGCGCAGGCCGTCGTCCCCACCGACGGCCGCACCCCTGAAGAGGTCACCCAAGCCGTCCTGGACGCACTGGACGGTCGCGAGGTGGACGAATTCGACGCGGACGGCTCAACGAATGGAAGGAACAAGCGAGTTGACCGCGCTGACTGGAGCCCTGGCCTGCGGCACAGCCACTCTGGGTGAAGATCGATCGTTGTGACCCGAGGAGAACCGATGAAGATCACTCGTCACCCTGCCGGTGCACCCTGCTGGGCGGATCTCGACACCCCCGACGTCGCCTCCGCCCGCACCTTCTACAGCGCCCTTCTGGGCTGGGAAGCCCTCGAACTACCCAGCGGATACGTGAACTTCGCGCTGCGGGGAGAGAAGATCGTGGGCGCGGTCAAGCTCAGGGAAGGGCAGGAGCACTCGGCCGGCTGGAGCGTCTACTTCATGTCGGACGACCTCAACGCGACGACCAAGGCCGTCGAGGAGGCCGGCGGCCGTGTGGTGAGTCCGCCCGCGAAGGTTTCGGTCGCCGGTAGCACGGCTGTCTACGAGGCCCCGGACGGCGCGGTGTTCGGCGCCTGGGAGCCGGACAAGCACCCCGGTTCCGGACTCGTGCGCGAGCCCGGCGCGCTGTCCTGGTTCGGACTGAGCACACCGGACGTCGACGGTGCCAAGGCGTTCTACGCCCAGGTCTTCGGCTGGACCGCGGCCGTACCTCCGGCCGGAGGCGCCGTGGCTCATCTGACCTTCGTCGGCGGAGTCGCGGAGTTCGGCGGTATCACGAGCGGGTCCGAGGGCGCCGCCGGCTGGACCCTGTACTTCGGTGTCGCGGATGTGGACGCCGCATCCGCCGCGGCGGTCGCGCTGGGCGGAGCTGTCGTGTCCGGGCCCATCGGGGCGCCCGGCCTCGGACGTGTCGCCGTACTCAAGGACCCGGCGGGCGTGACCTTCGCTCTCGTCCAGCACGCCTGACGGCCGCAGGCCGCCCCGGTGGGTCCGTGCACCCCGCCGGGGCGTCGCCGTACATGGGAGTGCTTCTCCTCCCCGGCGCCTTGCTGATCGTCTGCACGCATCCTTCGTGCGACTCGTCCGATACGGAAGAAACCCCTCGGATCGGCCGTACGGCTCGCGTGTGCCGGATGCCGCACGCACGATCTGCCTGTCGGCCCAGGACGTTCGTCAGCGGAAGAAGGAGGTGGTTCGCCGTGCAGAGCGAACCTCCGAGTCAGTCCCCGCGCACCGTTGCCCCTCGTCCCCACGGGCCGTGACAGCTCACGGCTGAACCTCGTCAGGGCGGTGACGGGCCCCGGTATGCGCCTTCGAGCAGGAGAGCATGCCCCTTCCCTCCGTCCCGCCGAGGTGACCTTGCCATGACATCTGTCCAGCTGCCCGACGAGCTGCCCACCGAGCTCAAGGACGCCCTGGAACGGCACGACCTGCGCGATGCCCAGCACCTGCTGGGCCGACGCCCTCCGCACGTGATCGCCGACGATCTGGCCCGGATGGACACCGTGGACGCGGTCGTCGCGTTCCGGCTGCTGGGCAAGGACCAGGCCATCGCGGTGTTCGAGGAACTGGAACCCGTCGATCAACAGGCCATTCTGATGGGGCTGCGGGACGTGGCGTTCCGCGAACTGATCGAGGACCTGGACCCCGACGACAGAGTGCGCATGCTGCGCGAGGCGCCCGCCAAGGTGGTCCGGCGGGTCCTGGCGGGGCTCAGCACGCACGAGCGCCAGGTGACCGCGGCACTGCTCGGCTACCCGGAAGGCTCGGTCGGCCGCTACATGACACCAGAAGTCGTCGCTCTCGACGGACAGTCGACGGTGAGGCAGGCACTCCAACGGGTCCGGGCCAAGGGGGCGGACGCCGAGACCGTCTACACCCTGCCGGTCGTGGACTCCGGACGTCGCCTGACCGGCGTGGTCACCCTGCGTGAGCTGGTGCTCAGCTCGCCGGACGACAACGTCACGGACCACGTCGTCACCGGCGCCGCCCGCGCGTACGCGGCCGATTCGGCAGAGGGCGCCGCGCGCCTGATGCGCGAGACCAACGCCCTGGCCCTGCCCGTCGTCGACAGCGAGGAGCGGCTCGTGGGGTTGCTCACCATCGACGACGCGGTCGAGGTCATTGAGGAGGCGGACACGGAGGATGTCGTGCTGCAGTCCGGGGCGGCTCCCTGGATGGGGCACTACATGGCGGCGTCCGTCTGGCAGCTGGCGCGGTACCGGGTCGTGTGGCTGTTGCTTCTGCTGCTGGCCGCGACCCTCACGGTGACCGTGACGGAGGCTTTCGAGAGCACGCTGGAGAAGGTCACCCAACTGGCCATGTTCATCCCGCTGTTGATCGGCACCGGCGGCAATGCGGGAGCGCAGGCGGCCACGGCCGCGGTACGGGCGCTGGCCGTGGGTGAAGTGCGCGTCTCCGATCTGCCGGCGGTCATCTGGCGCGAGTGCAGGGTGGGTGTGGTGCTGGGCACGATGCTGGCCACCCTCGGGATGGTGCTGGGCACGCTGTTCGTGGGCGCGCGGATCGCCGTCGTGGTCGGCATCACCCTGGTGATCATCTGCGGCTGGGCGGCGACGGTCGGTGGCGCCATGCCCCTGCTGGCCAAACGCCTCCACATCGACCCGGCGGTGGTGTCGGCCCCGATGGTGACGACCCTGGTCGATGCCACGGGACTGGTGATCTACTTCCTCACCGCCCGTACGGTTCTGGGCATTTGACCGGATGGGCAGGGCCGGGCGGAGTGCGGTGGTGCCGCTGGATCCACTTTTCGGGACCGGTCTGCCCGGACCGGTCTGCCCGTGACGGGGCAGGAGCTCGGGGTTTGCGGGGAGCGCTTGACGCGAGGAACACGGCGCGAAATCTGGACCAGCAGCGTTTGCGGCGCACTGGCCCTCTGGCGCACTCCCTCACCCGCGCCGAAGCCCGCCTCGCCGGCCGCACCCGGCAAGCGGAGCGCGACACCCCGGCCCGACGGCTGGCGGATCTCCATCGACTTCCGACTCCCGCTGACGCACGACGACGTACTGGAGTGCACTACTGGTGACTTCCGCGACTGCGACCCCGTGAAATCGCGGACATCGATGGCTTAGGAAACGGCCGGGGTGAGGGTGACGGTCTTGTACTCCACGTACTGCGCGAGCCCAACTGCCCCGTAGTCGCGGCCGATTCCGCTGGCCTTGTAGCCGCCGAAAGGGCCTCCCGCGAGGAACTGCTGGCCGCCATCTACGAGGCCCGCGTCGAGGCCATCGAGCGGGCCGTCGAGGACGCCAGGCTGCGCGAGGCCCCCGTCGCCGTCGCCCTGCACCGGTACGTCGAGGGGATCATCGGCGTCAATCGCAAGTGGTCCGTGGAACTCACCCGGATGAAGGCCGACGAGACGATCCGCGGGCGGCGTGACGCCGTGATCCGCGAGGTTGACACCTTCCTGGAACGGTCCATCGACGAGGGGCTGCTGCGCGCCGACACCCCTGCCGCATGGGCGAGTTCACTGCTGCCGCAGCTCATGCACCTGGCCTCGCAGCAACTGCCCGAACTCACCGATGCCCTGGCCGCCGACATGGTCGTCGACACCTTTCTGCGGGGGCTCGGCGGCCGGTGACGTCAGCGGTGTGCGCCGACCCGAATCCTTGACCCCCGTTCCGCCCTCCGTGATGCTGTGTTGCGGCACACGCGAAGCGTGCCGTAATGAGCAACGTTCTGCTCAGGTCTCCTATCAGCGGAGGAGTGGCCATGACGCATCAGGTCCGTGCTGTCGTCGCGCGAGGCAAGGGTGCCCCCGTCAGCCTGGAGACGATCGTCGTCCCCGACCCCGGGCCGGGCGAGGCGCTGGTGAAGGTCGAGGCGTGCGGGGTCTGCCACACCGATCTGCACTACCGCGAGGGCGGTATCAACGACGACTTCCCGTTCCTGCTCGGGCACGAGGCCGCGGGCGTCGTGGAATCGGTGGGGGAGGGCGTCACCGATGTGGCCCCCGGCGACTTCGTGATCCTCAACTGGCGTGCCGTGTGCGGGAATTGCCGGGCCTGTCGGCGCGGTCGGCCGCAGTACTGCTTCAACACCCACAACGCCAAGCAGAAGATGACCCTGCTCGACGGCACCGAACTCTCTCCCGCCCTCGGTATCGGCGCCTTCGCCGAGAAGACCCTGGTCGCGGCGGGCCAGTGCACCAAGGTCGACCGGGCCGCGTCGGCTGCCGCCGCCGGGCTGTTGGGCTGCGGCGTGATGGCCGGCATCGGTGCGGCCATCAACACCGGCAACGTCGGGCGCGGTGACAGCGTCGCGGTTATCGGGTGCGGCGGTGTCGGTGACGCGGCGATCGCCGGGTCCCGGCTCGCGGGAGCGGCGCGGATCATCGCCGTGGACATCGATGACCGCAAGCTGGATAAGGCCCGCTCGCTGGGCGCCACGCACACCGTCAACTCCAAGGCCGGCGACCCTGTCGAGGCCATCCGCGAACTCACCGGCGGCTTCGGTGCCGACGTCGTCATCGAGGCGGTCGGGCGCCCGGAGACGTACAAACAGGCCTTCTACGCCCGCGACTTGGCGGGAACGGTCGTCCTCGTCGGTGTGCCGACCCCCGAGATGAAGCTCGAACTCCCGCTCCTGGACGTCTTCGGGCGGGGCGGTTCGCTCAAGTCGTCCTGGTACGGCGACTGCCTGCCCTCACGCGACTTCCCGATGCTGATCGACCTCTATCTCCAAGGGAGGCTGGATCTGGACGCGTTCGTCACGGAGACCATCGCGCTGGAGGACGTCGAGAAGGCCTTCGAGCGGATGCACGGCGGCGATGTGCTGCGTTCGGTGGTGGTGCTGTGATGGCCGCCCGTATCGAACACCTCGTCACGGCAGGGAAGTTCACGCTCGACGGTGGCACGTGGGATGTCGACAACAACGTCTGGATCATCGGTGACGACCACGAGGCCGTCGTCATCGACGCCGCGCACGACGCCGACGCCATCGCGGAGGCGGTCGGCGACCGTCGGCTCACCGCCGTCATCTGCACCCACGCCCACAACGACCACATCGATGCGGCGCCCCGACTCGCCGACCGCACCGGCGCCCCGGTCCTGCTGCACGCCGACGACCTGGCGCTGTGGAAGCAGACCCACCCGGACCGGGCGCCCGACGGTGAGCTGGTCGACGGGCAGGTCGTGGCGGTGGCGGGGGTCGAGGTGACCGTGCTGCACACGCCCGGGCACGCGCCCGGCGCCGTCTGTCTGTACGTGCCCGCTCTGAACGCCCTCTTCAGCGGGGACACGCTCTTCGCCGGCGGGCCGGGGGCCACGGGGCGGTCGTACTCCCACTTCCCGACCATCGTCGACTCGATCCGCGACCGGTTGCTCGGCCTGCCGGAGGACACCGTCGTATACACCGGACACGGGGACACGACGACCGTCGGCGCCGAGGCTCCCCATCTTCAGGAGTGGATCGACCGCGGGTTCTGAACCCTGCCATGTGTTGCTGATGACGCGCGATGTTGCGTGAAAAGCAACACTGGGTAAGGCCTTCGCGTGGCCTCTGAATGCCTTGACAACGGTTTGGGGCCGCCCTCAAACTGACGTTGCGCTTACCGCAATCCGTTTCGCTATACGCACCGAGGTGTCATGATGATTCCCGCGTGCCTTCTCGTGGATCTGCCGCGAGGCGAGGCCTACCGGCTCGACATCGATCCGCCGGTTTCGGTGTTCCACACCGACGACGGCGAGGTCTTCGCCATCGACGACACGTGCACCCACCAGGACGCCTCGCTCGCGGACGGCTGGCTGGAGGGCTGCGAGGTGGAATGCCCGCTGCACGCTTCGAAGTTCGACCTGCGGACCGGTGCCGTCGACGCGCCGCCGGCCAAGCGCCCGGTGCGTACGCACGAGGTTCTGGTCCAGGACGGCATGATCTACGTCGTGCCGTCCACGGACGCCCCGAACCTGCCGCCCTGCGTCGCGGCCCGGCTCGCCGGAGGCCCCGCGTGAGGACCGTGGCCGTGGTGGGCGCCTCGCTGGCCGGGCTGTCGGCGGCGCGCTCGCTGCGGAAACAGGGCTACGACGGACGGCTCGTCGTCATCGGCGACGAACCCCATCGCCCCTACGACAGACCGCCGTTGTCCAAGGAGTTCCTCGCCGGGACCGTCACCGAGGACGATCTCGTGCTGGAGACGGACGACGAGGACCTGCGGGCGGAGTGGCTGCTCGGTGCCCGTGCCGTCGGGCTCCAAGTCGACGGTGCGGAGCGGGTGTTGCTCCTCGACGACGGGTGCGAGGTGCGGGCCGACGGTGTCGTCGTCGCGACCGGCGCGGTGGCGCGGAATCTGCCCGGCACGGACGGACTGGCCGGGGTGCACACCCTGCGCACCCTGGACGACGCCCGCGCCCTGCGCGACGAACTCGCCCTGGGCGGACGGCTGGTGGTGATCGGCGGCGGATTCATCGGCGCCGAGGTCGCCTCCACGGCATACGCCCTCGGACTCGACGTGACGGTGATCGAGGCGGCACCGACCCCCCTCGCCGGTCCGCTCGGCGAGACCATGGGCGGAATCGTCTCCGCCCTCCACGAGGCCCACGGCGTACGGCTGTTGTGCGGTGTCGGGGTCAAAGGGCTGAGCGGGGAGGCCCGCGTCGACGCCGTGCTGCTGGAGGACGGGCGAACCGTCCCCGCCGACATGGTCGTTGTCGGTGTCGGCGCGCGCCCGTGCGTCGAGTGGCTGGAGGGTTCGGGCGTCGAGCTCGACAACGGCGTCAAGTGCGGCGCCGACGGCCGGACCAGCCTCGCCGGCGTGGTCGCCGTAGGAGACTGCGCCAACTGGTACGACCCGCGGGCGGGTTCGCACCGGCGGGTGGAGCACTGGACCGGGGCGCGGGAGCGGCCCGAAGCCGCTGTGGCCGCGTTGCTGTCGTGGGGTGCGGTGGAGGCGGGGGCGCCGCGACCGCCGTACTTCTGGTCGGACCAGTACGGCGTGAAGATCCAGTTCGCCGGTCACGCGGCCGGTGCCGACAGCGTGACCGTCGAGGAGGGCGCCACCGGCGACCGCAGTTTCCTCGCCGTCTACCGGTGTGCCGGACAGCCGGTCGCCGTCCTCGCGATGAACCAGCCTCGGCTGTTCATGCGGTGGCGCAAGCAGCTTGCCGCCACGGTGAGTTGACCCGTAAGCACACCGTTCACCTACGCCGTCCGGAGTCGCTCTTCCCGGCGTGTGAATGACCGACCCACGACGTTCTCCGAGGAGTGCTCTGTGACCTCGACCAGTCTGCCGGACAGCCTGATCGCCACCCTGCCCGGCTCCTCCTACACGGACCCGGGAATCTTCGAGCAGGAGCAGGAGCGCATCTTCGAGACGATGTGGTTCTGTGCCGTGCGCTCCTCCGAACTCGCCAAACCCGGCGCCTTCCGGACCGTGGACGTGGGCCGCGAGAGCATTCTCGTCACACGCGCCCGCGACAACTCGATACGCGCCTACTTCAACGTCTGCCGGCACCGCGGCGCCAAGCTCTGCACCGAGGAGACCGGCGAGGTCAAACGCGCCTTCCAATGCCCGTACCACGCCTGGACGTACGACCTGAACGGCAAGCTCGTCGCGGCGCCCAACCTCACGAAGATGCCCGACGTCGGCCGCACCGAGTTCGGCCTGGTGAGTGTCGCCGTCCGCGAATGGCTCGGCTATGTGTGGGTCAACCTGGCGGAGAACCCACCGTCGTTCGACGAGGACGTCATCAGCGAGGTCGTCACCCGGCTCGGCGACGTGGAGTCCCTCGACCACTACGACATCGACCACCTCTCGGTGGGCCGGCGCATCGTCTACGACGTCAGGGCCAACTGGAAACTCATCATCGAGAACTTCATGGAGTGCTACCACTGCGCCACGATCCACCCCGAACTCACCGAGGTGCTACCGGAGTTCGCCGACGGCTACGCCGCGCAGTACTACGTCGGCCACGGCGCCGAGTTCGGCGAGGAGGTGCGGGGATTCACCGTCGACGGTTCGGAAGGCCTCGACCGCATCCCCGGGGTGAGCGACGACCAGGACCGCCGCTACTACGCGATCACGATCAAGCCGCAGGTGTTCATCAACCTCGTCCCCGACCATGTGATCTTCCACCGGATGTACCCGGTGGCCGTCGACCGCACGATCGTCGAGTGCGACTGGCTCTATCTCCCGCACGTCGTCGAGAGCGGCAAGGACGTCAGCCGGTCCGTCGAACTCTTCGACCGGGTCAACCGCCAGGACTTCGAGGCGTGCGAGCGTACGCAGCCCGGGATGAGCTCCCGGATGTACGCGAAGGGCGGGGTGCTGGTGCCGAGCGAGCACCACATTGGAGCGTTCCACGACTGGGTGAACGAGCGCCTGGGGATCAACCAGGGATGAACCAAGGGGGGTTTCAGCCCAGGTAGCCCATGCGGTGGCTGATCTCCTCGGCGCCCTTGACCAGGACCGGGGCGAGTTCGTGCAGGCGTTCCTCGGTGAACCGGTACGCCGGTCCCGAGGCGCTGACCGCCGCGACGACCTCGCCGTCGCGGTTGCGGACCGGGGCGGCCACGGCGTGCAGTCCGAGCTCCAACTCCTCCAGCGTCCAGGCGTATCCGCGCTCCCGGGCCTCGGCGAGGTTCTTCTCCAGCTTCGACTTCGAGGTGATGGTGTGCGGGGTCACCTTCTTCAGGCCGGCCTCCGCCAGCAGCGCGGTGCGCTCCTTGGCGGGCAGGTGGGCCAGCAGGGCCTTGCCGCTGGAGGTGGCGTGCAACGGGGTGAGTTCTCCTACCCAGTTGTGCGCGGTGACGGCGCCGGGGCCGCGGACCTCGTACAGGTTGATCGCGAACTGCTCCTGCATGACGGCGATGTTGACGGTCTCGCCGATCTCCTCGGCGAGGCGCTCGCAGACCGGGCGGCCCTGCTGGGTGATGTCGATGCGCCCGGTGACCGCGCCGGCCAGCCGCACGATCCCGAAGCCGAGCCGGTACTTGCCGCGTTCGCCCGCCTGCTCCACCAGACCGCGCGCCTCCAGCGCCCCGAGCAGCCGGAACGCGGTCGACTTGTGAACCTCGATCTCGCCGGCCACCTCACTGACACCGGCCTCGCCACGCTGGGCCAGGATCTCCAGCACGCTGATGGCACGGTCCACGGACTGCACTCCGCCGGACTGCGAACCTGTCGTTTCAGTATCTGGACTGTAGTTGCTCACAGCGAAACTATACGCGTAGTGCGGTACAACCTGTTTACGATGCGGACTCTGATCAGGTCTTTTCGCCTGGTAGCTGCTGGTTCATGCGCCGGAGGCATACCGCGTCCACCTGCGGGTTCCCGGGAGTTCCGGGGAATCTGTGCACAGGTTGTGCGCCCAGTGGATGTGCCGGCCCGGCCGCGCTACGGCGAGGTGGGCGGGTGCGGGGAGCGGAGCACGAGCAAGGTGATCTCGCTGGGGGCGAAGACGCGGAACGGTGGGCCCCAGAAGCCGGTGCCGCGGCTGGTGTACAGAAGGGTGCGGGTGCCGTGCCGGCTCAGGCCGGCGAGGGCGGGCTGGTCGATGCGCACCAGGTGGTGGAAGGGCCAGATCTGGCCGCCGTGGGTGTGGCCGGAGAGCTGGAGGTCGATGCCGGCGGCCGCCGCCCGGTCGATGAACTTGGGCTGGTGGGCGAGGAGCAGGACGGGCAGGTCGGGGTCGGCGCCGTTCAGGGCTCCGGCGAGGTGGGCGCGGTGGCCCGCGAGGCCGGAGGACTCGGCGGTGACGTCGTCCACGCCGGCGACCACGAGGGTGTCGCCGCCGCGTTCGAGCAGCAGATGGCGGTTGCGCAGCGGCTCCCAGCCCAGCTCGCCCATCAGGTCGACCCAGCCCTGGGCCTCGCTGTAGTACTCGTGATTGCCGGTGACGTACACCCGGGCCTGGGTGGCACGCACGGTGCCGAGCGGGACGGCCTGGGCGCGGCGGCGTTCGGCCGTGCCGTCCGCGATGTCGCCGGTGTGGCAGACCAGGTCGGCCTCCAGCGTGTTCACCGTCTCGCACACCCGCTCCGACCAGCGGGCGCGGTCGAGCGGGCCGTAGTGGGTGTCGGTGATGAGCGCGACGCGGGTGCCGTCCAACCCGGCACCCAGTCGCGGGAGTTGGACATCGAGACGGCGCACGCGCGGCACGCGGCGGGCTTCGGCGTATCCCCAGGCGAGCAGTACGGCGGTGGTGCCGAGGACGGCCCAGGTGACGATCCGGGCCCGGTCCTGGCCGTCGCCGACACCGGCCAGGGTCAGGGCGAGCCGCAGCAGGATGCCGAGCAGCACGGACCAGGTGAACAGCACCCAACTGGCGCCCAGCAGGGTGTCTCCGACGATCGCCGCCCGGTCCTGCTGACGCCGGCCGTGGCCGCGCCCCATCGCGAGCGGCATGGCGACGAGGCCGAGGACGAACAGGGCGGTACCGGCCAGGGTGACGGGCAGCGGCCAGTGCTGGCCGGTGTACAGGAGCACCCAACAGGGCACGGCCCACAGCAGGACGGGGGCGATCAGAGGGAGGTAGCGCAGCAGGCGCTGCAGTCGGCTCCGCCGCGGAGCCCGCACTTCGCCGTCGGCGGGGCGGGTGTTGTTGGTGTCGGTCACGCTTCCCCTATCTGACCGGGCTGCCGTCTCGCGCACTGTATCCGGTCACCCTCGGGCAGGCCGGGCGGGTGTTCACGAGCGCGGCTCCGTGGGGCGAAGGGTTCTCTGCGGGAGGGCAGGACGACACCGTGGACACCTTGAACCGCTCCGGGTCTGCCGTGCGGGCGTGTGCGGTTGCCTCGTCGATATCTGACGAAACGCGGGGAGCCAATCGGAGCCCCGGCCGGGAAACAGTGCGGAAACCTGCGCCCTCAGGTTGCGTGGCGCGCAACCTGGTGCGTATAGCGATACTCGTATTAGCATGCCTCGCGTATCTACGGCGCGAGCGAGACGAGAGATCATGGCTCCCCTGCAATACGACTTCGTCATCGTCGGCGGTGGATCCGCCGGCAGCGCACTGGCGAACCGGCTCTCCGCGGACCCGGGCAACCAGGTGCTGGTCCTGGAGGCCGGGCGGCCCGACTACCCGTGGGACGTCTTCATCCACATGCCGGCCGCGCTGACCTATCCCATCGGCAGCCGGTTCTACGACTGGAAGTACGAGTCGGAACCCGAGCCGCACATGGGGGACCGGCGCGTCTACCACGCCCGCGGCAAGGTCCTCGGCGGTTCCAGCAGCATCAACGGCATGATCTTCCAGCGCGGCAACCCCATGGACTACGAGCGCTGGGCCGCCGACGCCGGCATGGAGAGCTGGGACTACGCGCACTGTCTGCCGTACTTCCGGCGGATGGAGAACTGCCTCGCGGCCGATCCCGACGACGAGTTCCGCGGTCACGACGGCCCGCTCGTCCTCGAACGCGGGCCCGCCTCCAACCCGTTGTTCGGCGCGTTCCTCAACGCCGTGCAGGAGGCGGGTTATCCGCGTACCGACGACGTCAACGGCTACCAGCAGGAGGGCTTCGCGCCCTTCGACCGCAACGTCAGCCGGGGCCGCCGACTGTCCGCTTCCAAGGCCTACTTGAAGCCCGTGCGGAAGCGGCCCAACCTCACCGTCACCACCCGCGCGATGGTCACCCGTGTCCTCTTCGAGGGCAAGAAGGCCGTCGGCGTGGAGTACCGGCACCGCGGCAAGGTCCGCCAGGTCCGCGCCCGCGAGGTCATCCTGTGCGGCGGCGCGATCAACTCCCCCCAGCTGCTTCAGCTTTCGGGCGTCGGCAACGCGGAGGAGCTGACCGCGCTCGGCATCGACGTCGTCCACGACCTGCCGGGCGTCGGCGAGAACATGCAGGACCACCTGGAGGTGTACATCCAGTACGCCTGCAAGCAACCCGTCTCCATGCAGCCGTACATGGCGAAGTGGCGCGCTCCCTTCATCGGCCTGCAATGGCTCTTCCGTAAGGGTCCCGCCGCCACCAACCACTTCGAGGCCGGCGGCTTCGCCCGCAGCAACGAGGACGTCGACTACCCCAACCTGATGTTCCACTTCCTGCCCATCGCGGTCCGCTACGACGGCTCGTCGCCGGCGGGTGGCCACGGTTACCAGGTGCACGTCGGGCCCATGTACTCCGACGCGATCGGCTCGGTGAAGATCAAGAGCAAGGACCCGCTGGAGCATCCCGCGCTGCGCTTCAACTACCTGTCCACGGAACAGGACCGGCGTGAGTGGGTCGAGTCGATCCGGGTCGCCCGCAAGCTCCTCAACCAGCCCGCGCTCGCCCCGTACAACGACGGGGAGATCTCGCCCGGGCCGTCCGTGGAGAGCGACGAGGAGATCCTCGCGTGGGTCGCCAAGGAGGGGGAGACCGCTCTGCATCCGTCCTGCACCTGCAAGATGGGCACGGATGAGATGGCCGTCGTCGACCCCGGGAGTATGCGGGTGCACGGGGTGGAGGGGCTGCGGGTGGTCGACGCGTCGGTGATGCCGTACGTGACCAACGGGAACATCTACGCGCCGGTGATGATGATCGCGGAGAAGGCGGCGGATCTCATCCTGGGCAAGGAGCCGCTTGATCCGTCCTCGGCCGTGTATTACCGGCACCGGGGTGCGCAGCGGAAGCAGGCGAGGTAAGCGGGCCGGGCGTTGAGAGGCTGAGGGCGTCGGGGGTTCTGGGGGCTGCCGCCCCCAGGCCCCCGCTTCGGCCTGAACGGCCTCGTCCTCAAACGCCGGACGGGCTGAGGGGGTCGGCCTGCGTTTCAAGTTGCCGCCGACAGGCTGGATTGTGCCGCCCCCTGCGCAAGTCCCGCCCCCAGCAGCTGTATACAGC
>NZ_JBXVPZ010000282.1:0-12796 GCF_057961495.1 Streptomyces sp. P5F9
GTACCGGCTCGTCGGCGGGTACCGGACCCGGCTCACCGGGCTGGCCCGCAGCGAGGCCGAGGCGCTGTTCCTGAGCGGGGTCCCGGGGGCGTTGCGCGAGATGGGGTTGGAGGATGCCGCGTCGGCCGCCCGGCTGAAGGTGTCCGCGGCGCTGATGCCCTCCCTGTCGGATGCCTCGCGCGCGGCGGCCCAGCGGTTCCACCTCGACGCCCCCGGCTGGTTCACGGAGCCCAGGACACCCGAACTGCTCCCCGCCGTAGCGGACGCGGTGTGGGACGACCGGAGGCTGCTCGCGCGGTACCGGCGCGGGGACTCCGACGTCGAACGGGAACTGGAGCCGTACGGACTCGTCCTCAAGGCGGGGGTCTGGTACCTGTGCGCGCGGGTCACCGCCGACCTCGATTCCTTCCGGGTGTACCGCATCGACCGGTTCACGGCGGTGGAGCCGTGTTCCGAGCGTTTCGTACGGGACCCGGATTTCGACCTTCCGGCGTTCTGGGAGGAACGGGCGGAGCAGTTCGCGCGGTCGATCCTGCGGGCCGAGGTGGTGGTACGGCTGTCGCCGGACGGCGCGCGGAGACTGCCGTACGCCGTCGATCCGGCCGCCGCGCGGGAGGCGCTGAAGGCCGCGGGCGCGCCGGAGGGCGGCGACGGGTGGGTGACGGTGACCCTGCCGGTCGAGTCCGAGGAGGTGGCCCACAGCCAGCTCGCCGGGCTCGGCCCGGACGTGGAGGTGCTGGCCCCGGAGAGTCTGCGGGCGCGCTTCACGAACGACGCGCTACGGCTGGCCGCGCTGTATCGCCGCCCATAACGATCTGCCCCGCTCCAGGTGACAATCCGCTGCACTCCACGTGCGCACCACCCCTCCAGGCCCGATGCTTGACCCGTGATGGACGAGACGGAGTTCTGGGAGTTGGTGGACGCCACCCGCGAGGCCGCCGAGGGCGACCCCGAGGAGCAGGCCGACCTGCTCGTCGACCGGCTTCTGCTGCTGGACCCGGAGCTGGTCCTGGACTTCGCCCGGCATTTCGAGGCTCGTTACAACCGCGCGTACACCTGGGATCTGTGGGGTGCCGCGTGGATCCTGCTGGGCGGGGCGAGCGACGACGCGTTCGACTACTTCCGGTGCTGGCTGATCGGTCAGGGCCGTGAGGTGTACGAGGGTGCCGTGCACGACCCCGACTCGCTGGCCGACCTCATCGACGACTTCGACGAGGAGATCGACGGCGACGGCGAGGAACTGGGGTACGCGGCGGACGAGGCGTACGAGCAGCTGACCGGTGCCGTCGCCCCCGACCTGGGGATTCCACCGGCGCCGGCCGAGCCGCTCGGGGCGCCGCTCAACCTGGAGAGCGAGGCCGTGCTCGCGGAACGTTTCCCGAAGCTGCGGGAGAGGTTCCGGCAGGACTGACGGGGGTACGGCGATGGGTGCCGACCCCTCGACCGAGTCGGTGGGCTCGATCGACCGGATCCCGAATCCCAGTGAGGTCACCGTGGCTCGAATACCGTACCCGGAGCGTTCCGCCGAGGCCGTGGACGCGCTTCCCACCCCGTTGAACGCGTTCCGCATGCTCTCGCACGCCCCGGATCTGACGGGTCCGGCGATCGATCTGGGCATGGCCGTGCTCGGGTCGTCGATACCGGTGCGGTTGCGCGAGCTGGTGGTGATCTCGGTGGCGGCGCACACGGACTGCGCCTACGGGATCGTCCAGCACCGCCCGATCGCGCTCCACGCGGGGGTCACCGTCGACCAGTTGGCGGCGGTCGTCGAACTCCGGCGCGAGGAGGGCGAGTTCGACGAGGTCGAGTCGGTGATGCTGACGGCGACGGAGGAGCTGCTGGCCCAACACACGCTCACGGATGCCACGTTGGGCACCCTGCGCAAGCATCTGACCGACCGTCAGGTGGTCGAGCTGATCACGACGGTCGGGTACTACACGATGCTGGCCGGCCTCCTGAACGGGCTTGGGGTGGACATCGATCCGGCGGGCGAGCAGTACCTGGGGCTGGGCCGTCGTTAGGACGTGTCCCGCTTCCCCCATTTCATCCGGTTCCCCCGCTCTCCCGTAACGGCGTGTCGACTCACCTGTCACAGGGGCGTCTTGATGCAACCTCGCCCGCAACGCCCGCCCTGCTACGGATCTCCTATGAAGCGACAACACCAACACCCGCTCCGCGCCGACGAGTTGGGTAACGACACCGCTTCCCAGGAGCACCGATGCGCGTCAAGAAGATGTCCGCCCTCGCTCTCGTCGTCGCCGCTGCCGGCCTCTCGCTCAGTGCGTGCAACGGCAGCGACGGATCGAGCGCTTCCGCCAACACCAGCGCGTCCAGCACCGCGAGCGGCTCCACCGGCGGCCAGGGCTCGACCTCGGACACCTCCCCGTCCGGCTCCTCCACCAGTGTCCCGGGCTCGACCTCGGGTTCCTCCTCGTCCGGCTCCTCCAGCGGCTCCGGCAAGGGCGGCGAGCCCACTACCCAGCCGCAGGCCGCTACGTCGGTCTCCAGGTGCAAGACCGACAACCTCGCGTTCAGCGCCGCCGCCACAGGGGTCAAGGACCAGATAGTCGTCAACCTGAAGAACAACGGTGCCGGCAAGTGCAGCATGCACGGCTTCCCGGGCGTCCAGCTCATCGGCCCCGACGGCCTGGGCGACACCGGGCCCGACGCCGCTCGCACCGACGTCTCGGGGTCCACCGTCACCATCGGGGCCGGCGAGGAGACACGCTTCCTGCTGCACTTCATCCCGGACACCAGCGGCTCCGGCAAGACCTACACGCGGCTCTCCGTCACCCCGCCCGACGAGAAGGTCTCGGAGGTCGTGAATCTCAACGATCTGGCCTTCACCATCTCCGCCTCCAGCGGCAACGCGCCCGACGTCTACGTCGACCCGGTCGGCTACCACGTCGGCTACGGCAAGTGAGCCCAGCAGCGTCCTGAGTCGCTCAACGATCCCTCCCACCTGCGCCCGGCGGTTCGCCGCCCGCAGCCACCCCCGGAGTGGTCATGTTTCCGATCGTTCGCACGCGCTCGATGATTCTGCTCGGTGCCGCCACCATCGTCGTGGGGGTCGCCGCCTTGGGCGGCACCCTCCTATTGGTCGGGAAAGACACCGAGGGCAAGCAGCTCAACGACCCGGACCCGCAAGCCGTCAGCGAGGTCGCCGTCTGCTCGGACGTGAAGGTCCACGCCTGGGTCACGATGAACGTCGGGACCGTCGCCAAGCCCGACGACAAGTTCGTCGACTACGACGTCGACGCCACCCGCCACGACCACGACCCCTTCGGCCGCACCCTGGCCAAGGGCTGCAACAGCGCCGCCGGAGCCTTCGGGTCCCGGGTGCGGTTCAAGGCACCCGGCCTGAACAAGGACCGCCCGCTCTATGTGACGACCCCGGCCGACCGCCAACACGTCCTGGTCCTCCGCCTCACCCAGCACGCGGACGGCACGGTCACCAGCACCCAGGAACTGGTCACCGCCCGCTGACGGCCGCGGCTGCCTACGCGGCGGTACGGCGGCGGGTCGAGTCCGTCGAGATGTAGGCCTGCGTCTGGTCGGCCCGTACGGCGTGGTGCATCGGGGCCGCGTTGGCCTGGTCGAGCGCGGAGGCCGTGACGGCGGCCGGGCCGAGGATCACGGTGGCGACCGCGCAGACGACCGCCCAGGGGCCGCGGGCGGACTTGGCCCAACCGGCCGACTTCTCCGTGGTGTTGGTGTGACTGCTGTTCATTTTCCCCACCTCCAGTCAGTGCGTGTGCATGACGATAGGGAGCTTGCCTCGGGGAACTCGGTGAGTTGCCTGCGAGAAACCTGTGAGCGCCGGTCGGGGCCGGTCTACGCGAGCACGACGAGTTCCAGGCACGGGCTCGCCACCGTCGAGATCCGGACCACCGACGAGCCGCTCTACCGCGCGTTCTTCACGGAACTGGCCCACCTGTCCGACCGCCCGATCGCCTCATGACACACCTCTGACAACGCGGCCCTCACCAACGCGATCCCGTTGAGTGACACGGGAGTTGGAGCCGGTGCCGAAGGTGGTGCCGGGCCCAGTCCCGCGCAGCGGCGGCGGGGAGCGCACGGCGTGGGTCAGGAAGTTCGCGGACACGGCTAACGCAGCTCCTGCGTTACTAACATTGATGTCAGTAACTTCAATGTTAGGTTCAGCGCTATGGGCAACTTCGTAGGCCGGGCACGCGAGCTCGAAACCCTGGACCGTGAGCTGGGCAAGGTGGCCGCCGGGGTCGGTGGCGAGCGGCCGGGGCGGTGCGTCATGCTGCGGGGGCGCCGTCGCGTGGGCAAGTCCCGGCTGGTCGAGCGCTTCGCCGAGCGGTCCGGTGCGCCGTTCCTCTTCTACGCCGCCACGGGAGCGTCGCCGCACGTCGATCTTGAGCGCTTCGCCCAGGACGCGCAGTCCTCGAATCTGCCCCTCGCCGGCCTGCTCGCCTCGGCCCGCCCCGCGGACTGGGACGCCGCCCTCGACGTACTGGCGGCGGCTCTGCCGCACGACCGGCCCAGCGTGGTGGTCATGGACGAGGTGCCGTATCTGATGGACCCGGAAGGCGCGTTCGAGGGCACGCTGCAACGGGCCTGGGACAGGGTGCTGGAGACCAAGCCGGTTCTGCTGATCCTCATCGGCTCCGACCTGTCGATGATGGAGGCGTTGAACAGCTACGGCCGTCCGTTCCACCAGCGAGGCCGGGAGATGGTGCTGGGGCCGCTCAATCCGGCGGAGGTGGGCGCGATGCTGGGCCTGGACGCGGCCGAGGCGTTCGACGCGGCCCTCGTCACCGGCGGGCTGCCCCTGATCTGCGCGGAATGGCCGCACGGCGCCGGGCTGTGGGACTTCCTGTCGGCAGCCCTCAGCGATCCCGTCTCGGCACTCCTGGTCTCGGCGGAGCGTTCGCTGGCCGCCGAGTTTCCCCAGCAGGTGCAGGCGCGCGCCGTCCTCTCGGCGATCGGCAGCGGCGAGCGGACCTTCACCAACATCGCCCGCGCGGCCGGCGGGATCGGTGCGACCCCTCTCAACCGGTCGCTCGGGATCCTCACGGACAAGAGGGTGATCGCGGCCGAACTCCCCCTCTCCACACGCCCCTCGAAGGACCGTCGTTACCGGGTCGCCGACCCTTATCTCCGCTTCTGGCTGCAGCTGCTCGGCCCCGCGATGGAGGAGATCGAGCGGGGCAGGGGTGACCTGACGCTGCGACGCGTCCGGGACAACTGGACCAGTTGGCGGGGCCGGGCCGTCGAGCCCCTGGTACGCGAGGCGCTGGCCCGCCTGCTGCCGGACGGAGACCTTCCGGCAGCGCCCGCCATCGGCTCGTACTGGACCCGTACCAACGACGTCGAGATCGACATCGTCGGAGCCGACCGGGCGCCCATCGCCAAGGAGTTGCTCTTCGTCGGCTCGGTGAAGTGGCTGGAGAACTCCCCGTTCGACCGCCACGACCTCGCTGCGCTGCATCACCATCGAGCCGCCCTTACGCACGACCCGGTCCCGGTGATCGCGGTGTCCCGCAGCGGAACGGACTGCACGGGACTCGACGCGGCCTACGGCCCGGCCGACCTCCTCACGGCGTGGCCCTCCTGAGTCACACCTCGACGGCGAAGCCCACGAACGCGGTCCACTCGCCCAGCGAAAACGCCAGCGTGGGACCGGACTTGGCTTTTGAGTCACGGATGTGGACCGTGGGGTGGGCTGGTTCCAGGGCGACTTCGAGGCAATCACCGCCCGCGTCACCGCTGTACGACGACTTACGCCATTCCAGGGCGACTTCGAGGCACTGCCCGCCGGCATCCCCGCTGTAGCTGGACTTGAACCACGTCAGATCTGCGGTGCTCATAGTTCACCCACCAACCCCTCGATCAGCTTCGCGGATTCCCCCGGCGGGAGCGCCTGGGACCGGATCATGCCAAACCGCTGGAACATCGCGCTGACTTCTTCGCGATCTTCGATCACCAGACCCCCGGCCTGACCTTCAACGTAGCCGACCCATGCCCGCTTGGGAGTCTCCAGCAGTGTCCACGCGCCGTTGAACCCGGCGTGCGCCTCAACATCCGTCGGCATCACCTGAATCGAGATGTTCCGCTTCTCACCGAGTTCCAGCAACCGCTCCAACTGCCCCTTGAGGACCGCCCGTCCACCGATCGGCCGCCTCAACACCCACTCCTCGATTACCAGCGCCAGCGACACGGGCGGCACGCGGGTGAGCAGCGACTGGCGTGCCAACCGGGCCTGCACACGGTGCTCGATCGTCTCGTCGTCCAGCACCGGCACTCGCGCGCTCAGCACGGCCCGCGCGTAATCCTCCGTCTGCACAAGCCCCTTGATGACATGGGTGTCGTACGACCAAAGGCTGATCGCCTCCGCCTCCCGCTCCACATAGTCGTCGAACCACGACGGATACCGCCGCCGCTCCAGATGCTCCGCCGCCGCATCGATAGCCACCCGCGCATGCAGGAACTCCCCCGCCTTCGCGATGAACTGCGCGCTCGGCATCCGCTCGCCCCGCTCCACCATCGCCACCTGCGACGCCGAGTACCCCACATGCGCCCCGAACTGCTCCCGCGAACTCCCCTGCGCCTCCCGCAGCGCACGCGAGACCGCCCCGAACATCTTCATGCTCGAAGACCCCTCGACACCGTCCTGCACAGCCAACCCCCTTGCCCGCACACTCCCTTGTGTGCCTCCGAAAGTCCTGTTCAGGCTAGCCACATATAACCCACCGTGAGGGCATGCACACGCAATCGCCCCCTGAAGTGGTGCTCCAACTCCTCGCGGAACCAGAGGGGTTCGCCGCCGCGCGCAAGACCGTCCGGGAGCAGCTCAGCGCCTGGGGGTATCCCGAACTAGCCGACGCCGCGACGCTCTGCGTCACGGAGATGCTCGCCAACGTCCACCGCCACGTGAAGTCCCCGGAGTGCGAACTACGGCTCCGCACGCTCCCGGAAGGCGGGGTTCGGGTGGCCGTCGCCGACCGTTCGCCGGAACTGCCCGTCTGGTACACCGAACCCGACTGGGATACGGAGAGCGGACGGGGCATCTTCCTGATCGCGTCCGTGGCGAGCCAGTGGGGGGTCACGCCCAGGCAAGGCCGACGCGGCAAGCAGGTGTGGGCGGAGTTCACAGCCGTGAAGTCTTGACCCGCCCGGTGAGCCCCGGCTTACGGTGGCCGCCGCCGAACAGGAGCGCGCGCCCATGACCAGCCCGTACGTGAAGGGGATCACCCGCGAGGAACACCTCGCCCATCTCCGGCTGCACCCGGACGCGAGCCATCTCCAGATCCCCGAGTGGGCCGGCGTGAAGCCCGACTGGACGGCGGAGAGCGTCGGTTGGTTCGAGGGGGAGGCGATGACCGCCGTAGCGCTCGTGCTGTACCGGGCGTTCCCCGGTACCGGTCGCTTCCTCGCCTACCTTCCGGACGGCCCCGCGATCGACTGGCACAGCCAGCGCCCGGAACGGTACCTGGACCCGCTGATCGCGCACCTGGAGAAGGAGGGCGCGTTCTCGGTCCGCATCGGCCCGCCGCTCGTCGTACGGCGCTGGGACGCGGCCACCGTCGCGGCGGGCGTCGCCGACCCCTCCGTACGGCATCTGCGTGACCTGCCCACGGACGGCATCGACGGGTACGCACTGGACGCGGCGGAACGGCTGAGGCGGCTGGGGTGGCGCCGGTGCAAGGAGGAGGACGGCAGCGGTTTCGGCCTCGGCCAGCCGCGTTACGGCTGCCAGATCCCCTTGGCCGGGCGGTCGGTGAACGAACTGCGCGCCGCACTCTCCCCCCACTGGTTGCAGTCACTGCAGACGGCAGAAGGCGGCGGCGTCGGGGTCTTCTGGGGTTCGGCCGACGACCTGCCCGCGTTCCACCGCCTGTACCGGGCCACGGCGGAACGCGACGGCTTCAAGCCCCGCCCCCTGGACTATTTCCGCCGCATGTGGCAGGCCTTGAACGCCGAGGAGCCCGACCGCCTCCGCGTCTACCTCGCCGAGTACGACGACGAGGTCCTGTCCTCCGCCCTGATGATCAGCACCGGCCCCCGCGTCTGGCACTCCTACCCCGCGTCCGGCCGCCGGGGCCGCGAACTCCGCCCCAGCAGCCTCCTGTTGTGGCGCATGCTCTGCGAGGCCCTGGACTCCGGCGCGGACACCTACGACCTCCGCTCCATCACCCCGTCCCTGATCGCCGACGACCGCCTGGTAGGCCGCCTCCTCTTCAAAACCGGCGCAGGCGGCCAAGCAGTGGAGTACCTGGGCGAATGGGAACGCCCGGTGGGAAGCCAGGGCAAGGTCCTGCAACGGGCGTTGAGCGTCTACCTGGCCCGCAGATAGAAACGCCCTGTAGGAGCACCCCCTAGGGGCGCGGGGCTGTGTCGATTTGCGGCTCCGCCGCGCGGGCGCGACCAGCCCCCACCGACCCGCACCCGACATCCAACGCAGCGGGGTCCGGGGGCGCAGCCCCCGGGGATGGGACGGGTAGGGGCGGCGGGGGCGATTCAACGCCCCTGCAACCGCGCAGCCACCTCCCGCACGTCCGGGAGGCGAGCCAACAGCGCCGCTCCCGGGCAACTCGTCATGTAGCCATCCTTGTGCCCCGCCAACGCGGGAAGCATCGCCGTCGTACCGCTGGCATACCGACTGAGGCTGTTACTGGACACCAGGCGCACCTTCACACGCGGATCGACATCAGCGAGCCCCAACTTCCAGGCGGCCAACGCGGCGATCGCGTCGGTCATCGCCTTCGGCACAGTCATCCCCGCCGTGAACGTCCCGATCGCCGCGATCCCCGCGGTCCGGTGATTGAACCCCTGCGTGTGCGCACCGGTCACGGCCCGGTCGACACCCCCCGCCCGCCCCTCGTAGATCGTCCCGCAGTGATCGACGAGGAAGTTGTACCCGATGTCGTCCCAGTCCCGGACCCCGGTCTGCCCGGCGTACAGGTAACGGATGATACGAGGCGCGTCCGCGCAGTCGTACCCGTTCGGCGAGTCCGTGTGGTGGACGAAGACGGCGACGACCTTGTCGTCGTAGCGCGGCGGCGGCTGCGCGTGCCGGGAGAGCGCGTCCAGCCAGGCCGAGCGCGGCACGATGTGCGGCTTGGGCGCGGTGTGCCCGGCCGCCGCGGGCCGGGCCGCGACGGGTGGCCGTACGGCGGCGGTCGTGGCCCTGCGCCCGATGCCGTTCGCGCACAGGGCGAGCACCAGGACGGCGGCGAGACCGGGCAGACAGGCCAGCAGAACGACCGCCGCGCGGGGTATTCGTACCCGTAGCCGTCGTCTTCGTGCACCCGGCGTTCTTCTCAGGACACGCATGGTCACACTCTCGGCCGGAAACACTCAGTCCGCGATGTGTGCTGTGCCACCCGGTGGAACCATCGTCCTGGTCCGGCACGTTTCTGGGGGTACACGCACGCGTGGTCGCTTCCCTGGGACCACGCGCGCGTGACTGATCAACGGGCCCGTTCCTCGCGTACTAAGGGTTCCGAGAGAAAGGCGGCTCCGTGGACCTGCTCGACCTGCTGTTGTTGCTGGTGATCCTCGCCTACGCGGCGTCCGGTTACCGGCGCGGCCTCGTCGCCGGATGTGTGTCGCTCGCCGGGTTCGTGGGCGGTGCGGTCATCGGTGTGTGGGTGCTGCCGTGGGTGATGGACCTGGTGACTCCGGGGACGACGGCGGCGACGGTGACCGCCGTGCTCACCGTGCTGACCCCGGCGGTGGTCGGGCACGAACTGGCGGGGCGGCTCGCCCTGAAGCTGCGCAAGGAGCTGGACCAGGGGCCGCTGCGGGTGGCCGACGGGATCGGCGGGGCCGCGGCGAACTCGGTGGCGGTGATGATCGTCGCGTGGGTGGCCGCGAGCGTGCTGGGCGCGTCCTCGTCCGCGACGGTCACGACGGCGATCCAGGACTCGACGCTGCTGGGCAGCGTGCAGAAGCTGATGCCGGACACGACACCGACGTGGTTCTCGCGGGCCACCTCCGCGCTCACCGAGGCGGGCTTCCCGCAGGTCTTCAACCCGTTCGAGAACGAGTCGACGGCCGAGGTCGCCAAGCCCACCGGCGACAGCGTCACGGCCGCCGCGACGAACGCCTCCAAGCGGAGCACCGTCAAGATCGAGGGCTCCTCGGGCACCCAGGGCCGCGAGGGCAGCGGCTTCGTGTACGCCCCGCAGCACGTGATGACCAACGCGCATGTGGTGGCCGGCATCGACAACCCGGCCGTCCGCATCGGCGGGGTCGGGCGGTCGTACGAGGCACGGGTGGTCCTCTTCGACCCGCAGAAGGACGTCGCCGTGCTGTACGTGCCGGGGCTGTCCGCGCCCGTGCTGAGCTTCGACACCAGCGCTGAGCGCGGCGACTCGGCCGTGGTCGCCGGCTATCCCCAGGACGGCGACCTGAACCTCCAGGCCGCGACCGTCGCCAACCGCGTGAACGCGACCGGCCAGAACATCTACAACGACGGGACGGTCACCCGCGAGATCTACTCGATCCGCTCCACGGTCCGCCCCGGCAACTCCGGCGGCCCCCTTCTGACCACCGGCGGCAAGGTCTACGGCGTCGTCTTCGCCCGCTCCACCTCGGACAACGAGACGGGGTACGTCCTGACGGCCGACGAGGTCTCCGGGGACGCGCAACGGGCGGCGACCGCGACGGCCCAGGTGGACACGGGCGACCTGGTCACGTCGTAAATCAAGTCCTACGTAGTCGTAAATCAACTCCTACGTAGTCGAAGATCAAGCCCTGCGTCAGAGGGCGCGGCCCATGAGGACGTCGTCGACGTACTTCCCGTCGAGCAGGAACTCCTCGGGCAGCACGCCCTCGACGGCGAAGCCCTCGGCCTCGTAGAGCTTCCGGGCCGGGGTGTTGTGCCCGAGCACGCGGAGGGTGATCCGCCGGGCGCCCTGCCGCCTGGCCTCGGTCATGGCGGCCCCGATCAGCGCCCGGCCGACCCCGTGCCCGCGCGCCTCGCCGGCGACGGCGAGCCCCTGGATCTGCCGGACGTGCGCGTTGCAGGCGAGCGAGGTGGCGGGAACCAGCCGGATGTAGCCGACGATCCGGCGGTCGAGTTCGGCGACCAGAAACTCGCCCGGCGCGTGCCGTTCGTCGAAGAAGGGGCGGTACGGCGGCTGCGGCCGGGGCGTGACCGCGTGCAGGCTGGACCAGGTGGCGCGGTCCAGCGCGCCGAGTTCCTCGTCGTCGTCGGGCAGGGCTGCGCGTATGTTCGGCTCGGACATGTGGGCCAGGGTACGGCGGGTGCGGCGCGGTCCTCATGGGGGTTTTATGGATCAACGAGGCAGGATGGGCGCCATGGAACGCTCGCGAATCGCGGTGACCGGCGCCTCCGGTCTCATCGGCAGCGCACTGGTCCGGTCCCTGACCGCGGACGGGCACGAGGTGGTGCGCCTGGTGCGGCGCGCCGCCCGGGGCGCGGACGAGGTGTGCTGGGACCCCGAGGGGCAGTACGTGGACGCGGCCGGGCTCGACGGGTGCGACGCGGTGGTCAACCTCGCCGGTGCGGGGGTCGGCGACCACCGCTGGACGGACGCCTACAAGAAGACCGTCCGCGACAGCCGCGTGCTCGGCACGGCGGCCCTCGCGGAGGCCGTGGCCGCACTGGACCGGCCGCCGCGGGTGTGGGTGAACGGCAGCGCGATCGGCTTCTACGGAGACACCGGCGACCGTGCCGTGGACGAATCGGCGCCTCCTGGGGACGGCTTTCTGCCCTCACTGTGCGTGGAGTGGGAGGAGGCGACGGCGCCCGTGCAGGAGGCGGGCGTACGGACCGTGTTCGCGCGGACCGGGCTGGTCGTGGCGCGTGAGGGCGGGGCGTGGGCCAAGTTGTTCCCCCTCTACAAGGCGGGACTCGGCGGGCGGTTCGGCAACGGTCGGCAGTACTGGTCGTTCGTCGCGCTGCACGACGAGGTGGCGGCGATCCGGCATCTCATCGACACGGACGGGCTGTCAGGACCCTTCAACCTCACCGCGCCGAACCCGCTGACGAACCGTGAGATCTCTGCGGCCATGGGGCGTGTGATGCGCCGCCCGTCCCTCTTCACCGTGCCGGCGCCCGCGCTGAAGCTGGTGCTGGGCGAGATGTCGGGGGATGTGCTGGGGAGTCAACGGGTGCTGCCGAAGCGGCTGTTGGAGTCGGGGTTCACGTTCGCGTTCCCGGAGATCGAGGGGGCGATCCGGGCGGCGCTGTGAACGTCTGAGACCTCGGGGCAACTGATGGTTCCCGATGATGACGCTCGGCGACCGTATGCGACCGCCGTGCGACCGTGCCCTGCGTATGCGCGACTGCCCTTGACCGATCACGGCCCTAACCTCGACCCGAACTCGGGTATCCCTGGAGGCTGTTGGGGGCATGACGACTCCACCGGCCGCGCAACCTCTAGGAGGGGCACGTGCTTGAGCCCGCGTACCAGGCGGACGTCGTCGTCGTGGGAGCCGGGGTCGCCGGACTCGCCGCGGCGCATCGGCTGATCAGCGCAGGAGTAACGACCGTAGTCCTGGAGGCCGCCCCTTACGTGGGGGGCCGTATGTCGACCGAGAAGGTCGACGGGTTCCGGCTCGACCGGATCGGACAGTTCTTGTCCACCTCGTACCCCGAACTACGCCTGACCCCGGGCCTCGACGCACTGGTGCTGCGCCCCTTCGCGCCGGGGGTCCTCCTCCACAGCGACGGCCGCCACCACCACGCGGGCGCCCCGGCGCCCGGAGGGAGCGCATGGGGCGCATTCCACGCGGTACGCGCCCTGGCGAGCGCCCCTCGGACGGGGGCGGTACGGCGGGGCTCCCTGTGGGG
>NZ_JBXVPZ010000283.1:0-12778 GCF_057961495.1 Streptomyces sp. P5F9
GGGAGATCATCGACCAGGAGGGCCCGACGGCCCCGGCCGGGGCCGTGCGCCAGGGTAGTGGTGTGTGGGTGCCGGTGCAGCCCGCCGCCGCAGGTCAGAAGCTCGCCTGGCCCGGCACCGGGCTGGCCGCCGTACCGGTGTCCGGCGGGGACCGCACCATCGGCGCGCTCACGGTCCTGATGGGCGAGCAGGGCGAACCCACGCCTCAGCAGTGGGACTTCCTCCGGGATCTGGTCGCCTGGACCGAGGAGCGGATGAGGCAGGCGCCCCCGCCCTCCGGGCCTTCCCAGAGCGAGCCGAGCGGCCACCGTGACCGGCTTCGGCAGGCGCTGAAGGAGGTCAGCGTCGGCTCGTGGGACTGGGACATCCAGGGCGGCGAGCTGATCTGGGACGAGGCGGCCCTGGAGCTCTACGGCACGCGGCCCGAGGACTACACCGCCAGGGTCGAGAACTGGATGGCGTGCGTCCACCCCGACGACCTGGCGCCGACACTGGACGCGGTGGACCGGGCGATCCGCGAGCACGGCGTGTTCGAGGCCGAGTACCGGGTACGGCGCCTGGACGGCACGTACGGCTGGACGCAGGCCCGCGGCCGGGCGACGTACGACGAGCACGGCGAGCCCCTCCGGATGATCGGCGTGGGCTGGGAGAGCAACGAGTCGCGGTCGGCCCGGGACGCGCTGAGCCGGGCCCTGCGTCATATGAGCGACGGGTTCCTCGCGGTGGACGAGGAGTGGCGGATCACCTTCGCCAACCTGGAGGCGGAGCGCACGCTGGGTCTGTCCGAGGAGGAGCTGTTCGGGCGCCTGCTGTGGGAGCTGCCCACGGTACGGAACGTCCCCGGTCTGGAGGACCGCTGCCGGAAGGCCGCGGCGGAGGAGACGCCGGTCGGCTTCGACGCCCAGCTGGAGGGCACCGGCCGTCGTCACCACCTGCGGCTGGTCCCGGGTCCCGACGGGGTCACCCTCTACCTCACCGACGTGACCGAGAAGCGGCAGCACGAGGAGGAGCGCCGGGCGTCCGAGCTGGCGGTGGCGCGGCGCGCGGTCCGGATGGGCGAGCTGACGGCCGCGCTCGCCAAGGCGACGACCTCGCAGGACGTGGTGGCGGCGGTCGCCCGCCGGGTGCTGCCGCCGTTCGCCGCCGCCGGGCTCCTGGTGCAGGCCGTCGAGGGCGACCGGCTGCACACCGTGGGCGCGGACGGTTACCCGGACGACTTCCTGGCCACCGTCGACGGCCGCGTGCGCACGCCCGGTGAGCCGGGCTGGGACGTGATCGCGTCCGGTCTGCCGATGTTCCTCTCCTCGACCGAGGAGTACGCGGCCCGCTACCCCGAGCTGGCCGCCAGACCGGAGCGGGCGGGGAAGGAGGCGTGGGCGTTCCTGCCGCTGACGGCGTCCGGTCACACCTTCGGGGTCTGCGTCGTCGCCTTCGACCGCGCCCGCCGGCTCACCGACGAGGAACGCACCCTGCTGACCACGATCAGCGCCCTCGTCGCCCAGGCCCTGGAACGGGCCCGGCTCTACGACGCCGAGCACACCCGGTCCCGCGAACTCCAGCGGAGCCTGCTCCCCCGGGTCCTGCCCGAGCTGCCGGCGTGCACCGCGGCCGCCCGCTACCTTCCCGCGGGCCAGGGCATGGACGTGGGCGGCGACTGGTACGACATCATCCCGCTCTCCGGCGGCCAGGTGGCCCTGGTGGTGGGCGACGTCATGGGCCACGGCCTCCCGGAGGCGGCGACGATGGGCCGCCTGCGCACCGCGCTGCACACCCTCGCCGACCTGGAGCTGCCGCCCGACGAGATCATGAGCCATCTCAACGAACTCGTCGCCGGTATGGGCGAGGAGTCGTACGTGACGTGTCTGTACGCGCTCTACGACTCGACGACCCAGATCTGTTCCATCGCCGGGGCCGGGCATCCGCCACCGGCCGTGGTCCACCCGGACGGCACCGTCCACTTCCCGGAGCTGTCGGCCGATCCACCGCTCGGCGCGGCGGAACCGCCGTTCGAGACGGTCGAGTTGAAGGTGCCGGAGGGAAGTCTCCTCGTGCTGTACACCGACGGCCTGGTCGAGTCGTCGAAGCGCGAGATGGACGAGGGCATGGCGGACCTGGCCCGCATCCTGAGCACAGCGCACCGGACCGAGTCCGGCGCGGAGGCGGACCTGGAGGACCTCTGCGACACCCTCACCGCGGGCCTGCTCCCGGCCGAACACTCGACGGCCGACGACGCCGCCCTCCTCGTCGCCCGCCTCCACGCCCTGACCAGCGACAAGATCGCCTCCTGGCCGCTCCCCCAGGACCCACGCGCGGCCGGCCAGGCCCGCCGTCACGTCCGGGAGCAGCTGCGCACCTGGGGCCTGGAGGACCTGACCCCGACCACGGAACTCCTGGCCAGCGAGCTGGTCGGCAACGTCGTGCGCCACGCCAAGGGCCCCGTCAGTCTGCGCCTGCTGCACGGCGCCGAGCTGATCTGCGAGGTCTTCGACGGCAGCCTGACGATGCCCCGGATCCGCCGTGCCACGGACACGGACGAAGGCGGGCGCGGTCTGCAACTGATCACCGCCCTCTCCCAGCGCTGGGGCACGCGCTACACGCCGACGGGCAAGTGCATCTGGACGGAGCAGACCCTGGGCTCTCCCGGAGCCCGGCAGGAACTCCCGGACGACGCCCTGGAGTTGATGTTCCCGACGGCGGCGGACTTCACCGGGGACCTCGACTCGCTGCCGTTCGGTGACGAGGACTGACGGGACGCCCCGGACAGTGGCATCGAGCGCGGAGTCGCGAACTCAGCACGGTTCCATGGCAGTTCCGTCCCTCACGTAGCCCTTCTCCTTGTCGACCACGTTCCGCAGCGGCCGGCCCTCCGCCCTGCGGGTGAGGTTCTCCAGGAACAGGTCCGCCAACTCGGCGCGCCAGCCGGTGACTTCGCCCGCCGTGTGCGGGGAGACGATCACGCCGGGCATGTCCCACAGCGGTGAGGCGGCGGGCAGCGGCTCCTGCGCGAAGACGTCCAGGGCCGCTCCGGCCAGGCGGCCGTCCGCGAGGTGCTCGACGAGTGCCTCTTCGTCCACGAGGCCACCTCGGCCGACGTTGACCAGGCGGGCTCCGGGTTTCATCGCGCCGAGGACGGACGCGTCGACCATGCAGCGGGTGGCGGGGGTGAGCGGGGCCGCGAGGATCACGTAGTCCGCGCCGGCGAGCGCGGTCCGCAGGCCCGCGCCCTCGTGCACGGTGCCGAAGTCCGGGTCGTCGGTGCGTGCGGTGCGCCCGGCTCCGCATACCCGCATGCCCACGGCGCGCAGCATGCGGGCGACGGCACGGCCGATGGGCCCGGTCCCCCACACCAGTGCCGTACGGCCGCCGATGCGTTCGCTGTCGCGGGGGCGCCACTCGCGGCGCCGCTGGTGCTCCCAGCTGCCGGGGAAGTCCTTGGCGAGGGCGAGGACCAGGCCGAGGACGTATTCGGCGATGGCCCGGTCGTAGACGCCCCGCGAGTTGGTCAGCACCACGTCCGGGTGGTCGACCAGGGCCGGGAAGAGCAGGGAGTCCACTCCGGCGGCGGCCACGTGGACCCAGCCGGGGGCGAGGGCCGGGTCCTTCGGCCAACTCGCCGCGACCGCGGGGGTGATGGAGTGCCAGCACAGGAGGGTGTCCGCGCCGGGGAGCAGGAGCGGGAGTTCCTCCTCGGTGGCGTACACGGTGTCCGCGATCGCTTCGATGTGCTCGGCGTTCGGCGGCAGGGTGCCCTGGTGCAGGACGACGAGCCGGTCAGCCACGGCCGTCCGCCGCCCCGGACACCACGGGGATGGCCAGGTATTTGTACTCCAGGAACTCGTCGATGCCGACCCGTCCGCCCTCGCGGCCCAGCCCCGACTGCTTGACGCCGCCGAAGGGCGCGGCGGGGTTGGAGACCAGGCCGGTGTTGATGCCGACCATGCCGGTCTCCAGGCGTTCGCCCACGCGCAGGGCGCGGTCGAGGTCGCGGGTGAACAGGTAGCCGACCAGGCCCCATTCGGTGTCGTTGGCGGCGCGCACGACCTCGTCCTCGGTGTCGAAGGTGAGGATCGCGGCGACCGGGCCGAAGATCTCCGCCCGCATCAGTTCCGACTCCGGGCGGACCTCGGTGATCACCGTCGGCGGGTAGAAGTGGCCGGGCCCGTCCGGGACTTCGCCGCCGGTGAGCACCTTGGCGCCGCGCGTCACGGCGTCCTGGACGAGGCCGTCGGCCTTGGCGCGTCCGGCGGCGTCGATCAACGGTCCCACCTGGGAACCGGGTTGCGTGCCGGGACCGACGGCGAGTGCCGACATCCGCTCGGCGAGCCGTGCGGCGAACGCGTCCGCGACCGCGCTGTGCACGAAGAAGCGGTTGGCCGCGGTGCACGCTTCGCCCATGTTCCGCATCTTCGCGACCATGGCACCCTCGACGGCCCGGTCGAGGTCGGCGTCCTCGAAGACGATGAAGGGTGCGTTGCCGCCCAGTTCCATGGAGGTGCGCACGACGGTGTCGGCGCATTGGGCCAGGAGCAGCCGTCCGACCTGGGTCGACCCGGTGAAGGAGAGTTTGCGCACGCCTCCGCCGCGCAGCAGGGGCTCGATCACCCCGGCGGCGTCCGTCGTGGTCACGACGTTGAGGACGCCCTCGGGCAGTCCCGCCTCGGTGAGGATTCCGGCGAGGGCCAGGCTGGAGAGCGGGGTCTGCGGGGCGGGCTTGAGGATCATGGTGCAGCCTGCCGCGATCGCCGGTCCGATCTTGCGGGTGCCCATGGCGAGGGGGAAGTTCCACGGGGTGATGAGGAGGCAGGGGCCCACCGGCTGGCGCATGACCAGGACACGGTTGGCGCCGTCGGGGGTCCGGGTGAACCCGCCGTCGATCCGGACGGCCTCCTCGGAGAACCAGCGGAAGAACTCCGCCGCGTAGCCGACCTCGCCGCGCGCCTCCGCGAGGGGCTTGCCCATCTCCAGGGTCATCAACAGGGCGAGTTCTTCCCGTCGTTCGAGGATGATCTCGTAGGCGCGGCGCAGGATCTCGCTGCGGGCGCGGGGCGCGGTCGCCGCCCAGGCCTCCTGCGCCGACACCGCCGCATCGAGGGCGCGTTGCCCGTCGGCCGGTGCGGCGTCGGCGACCTCGCACAGTCGCTCGCCGGTCGCCGGGTCGTCCACGGCGAAACGGCTGCCGTCGCCCGCGTCCTGCCAACTCCCGCCGATGAACAGCTGCTTGGGAACAGTCTCGACGACGGACACGGTGTCGACGACGGACGTGGTGGTGGTCATCAGCGGGTTCCTCCGGGCGGGTTCGGGTCGAGCAGTTGGGCCAGGTGCTGGGCCTGCGGTCCGTCGGGGCCGGTCAGATGGGCCGCCTGGGTACGGCAACTGAAGCCGTCGGCAAGGACGGTGGCGTTCGTGTCGAGTGCGGCGAGTTTCGGGGCGAGCGAGAGGGCGCCGACGGCCGTCGAGGTGTCGTAGTGCTCGGCTTCGAAGCCGAAGTTGCCGGCCAGGCCGCAGCAGCCGTTCGCCTCGTCGACCTGTCCGACGCCGAGGCGGCGCAGCAGTGCGTTCTGGGTGGTCTCGCCGAAGACGGCGTACTCGTGGCAGTGGGTCTGGAGGGTGACGCGGTCGGGGACGGCCGCGGGTTTCCAGTCGGGGTCGGCGAGTTCGGTCAGCGCGCCGGAGAAGGTGTGGACGCGGGCGGCGACCCTGCGTGCGGTGTCCGTGCCGAGGAGGGCGGGTGCGTCGTGACGGAGTGCGGCGGCGCAGCTCGGTTCGGGTACGACGATCGGCAACTCGCCCTCGGCGTCGAGCCGTTCGACGGTTCGGGTCAACACGCGGCGGGCGATGCCCAGTTGGCCGGTGCTGATCCAGGTGAGCCCGCAGCACAGCCCGTCGCGCGCGGTCGCGGGGACCCCGGCGTCGGCGAGGACGCGGGCGGCGGCTCCGGCGACGTCGGGGCGGAAGGCCCGGGTGAAGGAGTCGACGAGCAGGACGGCGGCCGGGGTTGACGGCTGCGGCGGCAAGTGGGCTTGGAGGTCACGGCGTCGGGCGAAGCGTGGCAGGGTGCGCTCGGTGGTCACCCCGCCGAGCCGTGCGACCAGTCGGCCCGACGGTCCACCGAGTACGGCGTTCACGGGACGGGCGAACCAGCGGGCCGGCGCCGCCCACCAGGGCAGCCAGCCCAGGCTGTAGTGACTGAGCGGGCGCAGCCGACGCCGGTAATGCCGGTGCAGGAACTCCGACTTGTACGTCGCCATGTCGACGCCCACCGGACAGTCGGCGGCGCAGGCCTTGCAGGACAGGCAGAGGTCGAGGGCGTCCCGTACCTCCGTCGAGCGGCTGCCGTCGGTGATGACCGTGCCGGGGCCGTCGCGCAGCATCTCCTGCAACAGCCGGGCGCGGCCTCGCGTGGAGTCGCGTTCGTCGTGGGTGGCGCGGTAGCTGGGGCACATGGCTCCGCCGGTGTCGCTGCGGCAACGGCCCACCCCTATGCATCGACTCGCGGCTTCGGCGAGGCCGCCCGGGTCGTCGGGGAAGGTGAACCCCCCTTGTCGTGCACGGGAGTTGACCGGCGCACGGGAGGTGATCGGGTACAGCGCGAGGTCGGCGTCGACGGCCGCCGGGTC
Organism: Streptomyces sp. P5F9; assembly: GCF_057961495.1. Taxonomy (NCBI): domain Bacteria; kingdom Bacillati; phylum Actinomycetota; class Actinomycetes; order Kitasatosporales; family Streptomycetaceae; genus Streptomyces; species Streptomyces sp. P5F9. The sequence continues at coordinate 6,618 of NZ_JBXVPZ010000283.1, forward strand.
GACGATCACCCCGGGATTGAGAATGCCGTCGGGGTCGTACAACCGCTTGTAGGAGGCGAACGCGGCGCGCATGCGCGGGCTGTACATGGCGGCGAGGAGTTCGCTGCGGGCGCGGCCGTCGCCGTGTTCGCCGGACAGGGTGCCGCCGTGCGCGACGACCAGCGCGGCGGCCTCCGTCAGGAAGGCGCGCATCGCGGCGGCGCCCTCCGGCGTCGCCGGATCGAAGTCGACGCGGACGTGGACGCAGCCCGCGCCGAAGTGGCCGTAGAGCACACCGGTGAAGTCGTGCTTGGCGAGGAGGGTGCGGAAGTCCCGCAGGTAGTCGGCCAGTTGGCGCGGGTCCACGGCCGCGTCCTCCCAGCCCGGCCAGGACGTGCCGCCGTCGACCAGGCGGGCGGCGAGTCCCGCGCCGTCCTCGCGGACGCGCCACAGGGACCGGCGTTCGGCGGGGTCGTCGATGACGCGGCCCGCCACCATCCGCTCCCCCGCGCGGAGTTCGGCGAGGACGTCGGCGGCTCGCGCGTCGGCTTCGGTCTGGTCGGTGCCGTCGAGTTCGACGTAGAGCCAGGCGGCGCCTTCGGGAAGGCCGGTGACGGCGTGCGGGCCGCGTCGGTGGCGGAGGGTCGCGACGATGGCCCCGTCCATGCCCTCGACCGCGGTGGGCCGGTGGCGCAGGATCGCCGGGACGTCCAGGGCGGCGTCCACGACGTCCTGATAGCCGAGCGCGAGCAGCGTGGTGGCCGCGGGTACGAGATGCAGTCGTACGGTCGCGCGGGTGACGATCGCGCAGGTGCCCTCGGTGCCGACCAGGGCCCGGGCGGTGTGCCGGCCGTGTTCCGGGAGGAGGTGGTGGAGCTGGTAGCCGGAGACCTGGCGGGGGATGCGGCCGAGTTCGGTGCGCAGGGCGGCGAGGTTGGCATCGACGAGCCGGGTCAACTCGGCGTCCAGGGCGACGAGTTCGGCCGCGTTCTCGCTCTCGACCGCGCGCAGTCCCCCGACTCCGGCGACCGCGCGCACGCCCGTGGCCGTCACGATCTCCAGCTCTTCGACGTGCTCGACCGTCCGGCCGTAGCGTACGGAGTGGTTGCCGCACGCGTCGTTCCCGATCATGCCGCCGAGGGTGCAGCGGCTGTGGGAGGACGGGTCGGGGCCGAAGAACAGGCCGTGCGGTGCGGCGGCTCGCTGGAGGTCGTCGAGGACGACGCCGGGTTCGACGACGGCGGTGCGGGTGTCGGGGTCGACGGCGATGACTTTGTTGAGGTGACGGGAGAAGTCGAGGACCACGCCGGGCCCGATCGCGTTGCCGGCCATGCTGGTGCCCGCCCCGCGCGCGGTGAGCGGGATGCGCAGATCGCGGCAGGCCCGTACGAGCGCTGCCACGTCCTCGGCGGAGCGCGGGAAGGCGACGGCGAGGGGCGGCACCCGGTAGTTGGACGCGTCGTACGCGTACTGAGCGCGCCGCCCCTCCCCCGTGTCGACCTCCAGCCCCGGAGCCGTCCGGGCCAGCAGGTCGGCCAGGGAGCGGGCGTCGGTCATCCGGCCGTGCCCACCGCGACGGCGGCCGACCAGGCGCGCAGCCCCTCGTCGATCGCGCCCGCGTCGACGATCAGCGGCGGGATCATGCGGACCACGTTGCCCCACGGTCCGCACGGCAGCAGGAGCAGCCCTTCCTCAACAGCCGCCCGCATCACGCGCGTTGCCGCCCCGGGGTCGGGCTCGCCGGCCTCCGTCACGAACTCGCTCGCCAGCATCAGACCGAGCCCGCGCACGTCACCGATCGCGGGGATCTTCGCGGCGACCTCGTCGAGGCCCGCGCGCAGCCGGGCGCCCATGGCGGCGGCGTTGGCGACAAGGTTCTCCTCCTCGACGACGTCGAGCGTGGCGACGGCCGCCGTACAAGCGACGGCGTTCCCGCCGTACGTACCGCCCTGCGAACCGGGCCGCGCCTTCCGCATCAACTCTTCGGAGGCGGCGATGCCGGACAGCGGGAAGCCACTGGCCAGGCCCTTGGCCGTGATGAGGATGTCGGGGCGGACGTCGAAGTGGTCGTGGCCCCAGAAGCGGCCTGTGCGGCCGACGCCGGTCTGGATCTCGTCGAGGACGAGCAGGATGCCGTGCCGGTCGGCGCGTTCCCGAAGGCCTTGCAGGAAGGCGGAGTTGGCGGGGACGTAGCCGCCCTCGCCCAGGACCGGTTCGACGAAGATCGCGGCGGTGTCGTCCGGGTCGGAGACGGTCTGGAGGAGCTGGTCGAACTCGCGCAGCGCGAACCGGGTCGCCGTCTCCTCGTCCCAGCCGTAGTGGAACGCGTGTGGGAACGGCGTGATGACGACCCCGCCCATGAGCGGCCCGAACCCGGTGCGCACCTTGGCGCCGGAGGTGGTCATCGACGCGGCGGCGACCGTACGGCCGTGGAAACCGCCGTGGCAGACGACGACGTTGGGCCGGCCGGTGGCCTGGCGGGCGAGCCGCAGCGCGGCTTCGACGGCCTCGCTGCCGGAGTTGGCGAAGAACAGGCTGTCGAGGCCGTCCGGCAGAACCGCGCCGAGCCTCTCCACCAGACGCTGCAACGGCTGGTGCATGACCGTCGTGTACTGGCCGTGGATCAGCGTGGCCACCTGTTCCTGCGCGGCGGCGACCACCTTGGGGTGGCAGTGGCCGGTGCTGGTGACGCCGATGCCGGCGGTGAAGTCCAGATAGCGGCGGCCGTCCGTACCGAAGAGGTACACCCCCTCGCCGCGTTCGACGACGACCGGTGTGGCCTGGCGCAGGTGCTCTGACAGGTGTGTCATACGGCGGTTCTCCCACGACGTGAGGAGGTGCGGGGGACATCTCTCACCCTGTGGGCGGTGCGCCGGGAGGGGCAACGGGCAACGTGTCCGCCCGGCCCGCCCGGTGTGGACGGTCTGTCAACCGGACGGCGGCCGCGGAACACACTGTCCACCCGGCGGTGGCGAAGCGAACACGGTGTTCATTGACGGTCGCCGCGCACTGAACCAAGGTGTTGGCCAACCCCGGACCGCCTCACCGCCTCGCTTCCCACCTCGGTGACCTGTCGGTCTCTCCGGCGTACAGCGGCGTACGCATTCGAATGCTTGACGCAAGCCCTCCTCCGCTCCGGTCCCCCTGCCGGCGCGCGTCCCCCGGCAGCCCTCGCGTCCCCAGGAGCCTCAAGCATGTCCGTGACCTCGTCCACCACCACCGGAGGTGCCTCGTCTCTCGACGACGCGCCCGTCAGTTCCTTCCACCGCCGGATCATGGCGGTCGCCATGGGCGGCCCGTTCTGCGACGGCTATCTGCTGGGCGTGATGGGAGTCGCCCTCGGCCTCATCACCCCGGCACTCGCCCTCGACACCCTGTGGACCGGCCTGGTCGCCGCGTCCGTCCTGATCGGTGTGTTCATCGGCGGCGCGGTCTTCGGCCCGATCACCGACCGGGTCGGCCGCCATCTGATGTACGTCCTCAACCTGGCCGCGTTCGTGGTCTTCTCGGCGCTCCAGTTCTTCGTCGCGGAGGCCTGGCAGCTCGTAGTGCTGCGGCTGCTCATCGGCGTGGCGATCGGCGCCGACTACCCCATCGCCTCCGCCCTCACCACCGAACTGGTCCCCCGCCGACTGCGCGGCCCCTCCCTGTCCGGCCTGGTGCTGGCCTGGTGGATCGGCTACGGCGTGAGCTACTGGGTCGGCTGGGCGCTGACCGGTCTCGGTGCCGACGCCTGGCGCTGGATGCTGGTCTCCGGCGCGGTCCCGGCGCTGGTCTTCCTCGTCTTCCGGGCCGGCATCCCGGAGTCCCCGCGCTGGCTGGCCTCGCGCGGCCGGATGGACGAGGCGCGGGCCGTCGTCAGCAAACACCTGGGCCCCGACATCGACGCCGACGAACTCCTCACCGAACCCCGGCGGGAACAGCGCGGCGGCTCGGGCCTCGGCAACCTCGTCGAGATCTTCAAACGCGGGCACACGGTCCCCGTCGTCTTCTGTTCCGTCTTCTGGATCTGCCAGGTCGCGCCGGCGTTCGCGCTCCGCTCCTTCCAGCCGCAGATGCTGTCGGCCTTCGGCGTGGAGAGCACGTACGGCGCCAGCGCGCTGATCACCACACTGGCGGTTGCGGGCATCGCCCTCGGCCTGGTCGTCGTCAACCGGATCGGCCGCCGCCCGCTGCTGATCAGCACGTTCGCGTGCATCACGGTCGCGTTGCTCGCGCTGGCGGTGCTGCCGCTGCACTGGGCGTTCCTGGTGGTGACCCTGTTCGCCGCGTTCCAGTTCTTCGAGGCGGCGGGCAGCGGGCTGCAGTTCGTCTACCCGAGCGAGTTGTTCCCGACCGACCTGCGGGCCACGGGAGTCGGCATCGCGACCGCGATGAGCCGGGTCGGGTCGGCCACGTCGACGTTCCTGCTCCCCATCGCCGCCGACGACCTGGGTGTGCGCGGCACGCTCGGCATCGCGGTGGTGATCACGCTGGCGGGGCTCGTCGTGTCGTACTTCCTCGCCCCCGAGACCAAGGACCTGGCCCTGAAGGACGTGGGCGTGAAAGGCCTGGGCGCGTCCGAGACCGGCAGCCGTTCCTGAAGTCACCGAGCTGTTCAACACCCCTCCCCCATCAAGGAGTTCACGTCATGCGCAAGGTCGTCAGCTTCGACTGCTACCGCACCCTCATCAACTTCGACACCCGCGCCGCCACGCACGAGATCGTCAAGGACCGGCTCGCCGAACTCGACGTCGACCCGGACCAGTTCCACCACGACGCGTACGTCATGCGTTTCCAGGGCGTCGTCGACGCGTACCGCCCCTACCGCGAGATCGTCCGCGGCACCCTGCGCAACGTCATGCTGCTGCACGGCCTGGAGTACCGGGACGAGGACGGCGAGGCGCTGGTCGAGGCCATCAAGAAGTTCAAGCCGTTCCGTGAAGTCCCGGACGCGCTGCGGCGGTTGAAGGGCGAGTACGACATCGCCATCCTCTCCAACAGCGAGGACGACCTCATCTCGTACGCCGTCGACGAGCTGGGCGTCGAGTGGGACTACGTCCTGACCGCCGAGCAGGCCGGGGCGTACAAGCCGTTGCCGCAGGCCTTCGAGTATCTGATGAAGGCGACCGGGCGCGGCCCGGAGGACATCATCCACACCGCCCAGGGCTGGGAGTACGACATCATGCCGACCAAGCGGTACCCGGGCATGCGGCGCATCTGGGTGAACCGGTACGGCTTCCCGGGCTCGGCCGCGTTCCAGCCGTACGAGGAGATCAAGGACCTGTCCGAGCTGCCCGGCCTGCTCGGCGTCTGATCCTCCCGGCACCCGCACCCGCCCGCCGCTTCGAAAGGAACACCCCCGTGAGCGCGACCACGCTCGGCCGGCCCGGACCGGTCAACGGCCGGATCTCCCACTGGTTCAGTGAACTCCCCACACCACGCCCCGCGTTGCCCGGCGACCGCGATGCCGATGTGTGCATCGTGGGTGCTGGTCTCACCGGCTTGTGGACCGCGTACTACCTGAAGCTGGCCGACCCTTCGCTCCACATCACCGTCCTGGAAGCCGAGTTCGCCGGTTTCGGTGCGTCCGGGCGTAACGGCGGCTGGGCCTCGGGGCTGGTGCCCGGGGCGCGTGACCGGCTGGCCGAGCGGTACGGGCGGGACGCGGTGCTCGACTACCAGCGCGCGATGAACGAGGCCGTCGACGAGATCATCGCCGTCGCCGAACGAGAGGGCATCGACGCCGACATCGTCAAGGGCGGCACCCTGCGCGTGGCCCGGACCCCGGCCCAGGCGAGCCGACTGCGGCACAAGACCGAGGCCGACCATGCGTGGGGTGTCACGGACTCGGTGATGCTGACGCCCGAGGAGGCCGCCGAACGTATCCGCATCGAGGGGATGACGGCCGCCGCTTGGACGCCGCACTGCGCCCGGTTGCAGCCGGCGGCGCTGGTGCGGGGGCTTGCCGATGTGGTCGTACGGCTTGGCGTGAGCCTCTACGAGAAGTCGCCGGTGAGTGCTGTCGAGCCGGGGCGGGCGGTCACCGCGCATGGTGCGGTGCGCGCGCCTGTCGTGCTGCGGGCGACGGAGGGGTTCACCGCGTCGTTGAAGGGGCTGCGGCGGGCCTGGCTGCCGATGAACAGCTCCATGATCGTGACCGAGCCGCTGGCGGAGGGGGTGTGGGACGAGATCGGGTGGGT
>NZ_JBXVPZ010000284.1:0-12777 GCF_057961495.1 Streptomyces sp. P5F9
GGGCGGGGTCGCGCCAGGGGGCGGTGGTCATGAAACTCCTGTCAGAGAACGGGGGTTCGGCTTCCGGGGGTCCGCCGGGATCATTTGCCGCCTACGCCCATCAGGCCGCCGACCAGGGCGCGCCGGGCCACCAGGTAGACGGCGAAGATCGGGATGCCGGAGAGGACGACCGAGGCGAGCAGCGCCGGGATGTTCACGCCGAACTGGCTGACGTAGTTGAAGAGTCCGAGCGTGAGGACCCTCGGCCCGTCGGACTGGGTGAAGATCAGCGGGAAGAGGAAACCGTTCCAGGCCTGTAGCGCCGCGTAGATGACGACCGTGCTGATACCGCCCTTGGTCATCGGGATGACCAACTGGAACAGCATCCGCGTCGCCGACGCGCCGTCGAGCGCCATCGCCTCGTACAGGTCCTCCGAGATGTCCCGCAGTGTGCCGGTCAGGATCAGCACGGAGACCGGCATCGCGAACGCCGCCGTCGGGAGGATCACCGCCAACAGGCTGTCGTACAGGTCGAGTTTGGCGATCATCAGGTACAGGGGGACTACGACGGCCTGCGCCGGGATCGCCACTCCCATCAGGAACAGGCGGAAGGCGCCGCTCGACCAGACCGTGCGCGTGCGTACGGCCACGTAGGCCAGCGGGACACACAGGACGAGCACGATTCCTACGACCGCAGCCGCCACCAGTGCCGTGTTCGCGAGGAAGTGACCGAAGCCGTTGTGCAGGACGGTGTTGTAGTTGGCGAAGGTCGGATCGGTGGGCGGCTTCAGGGCGTTGTTGCCGAGGGCCTTGTCCTGGCGGGTGAGGGACGCCGAGATCATCGCGTAGATCGGCACGATGACGACGGCGAGCCAGAGGAGCGAGCCGAGCCCGGCGACGGGGTTGGGGCGTTTGGCCCAGTGCCGGCGCCGACGGGTGTGCGGAGGCTCCACCGGTTCCCCTGCCGTCTTCACCGGACGCGGCAACGTGTCATGTGACACTCCGTCACATCCCTTCGCGGGTACTGCGCATGGCTCCGAAACCGGTGAGCCTGACCAGGACGAGGGAGAGCGCGGTGGCGATGACGACCAGGAAGGTCGCGATCGCGCTCGCGTAGCCGAAGTCGTAGCTCTTGAAGCCGGCTTCGTACATCAGGTACGGCAGGATCGCCGTGTCCGTGCCGGGGCCGCCCTGGGTGAGGATCAGCACGGTCTCGAAGTAGGTGAGCGAGCCGACGATCATCAGCACGCTGGATGTCGTCGCCGTGTTGCGGAGTTGGGGCAAGGTGATCGAGAAGAACTGCCGGTAGCGCCCGGCGCCGTCAATTGCCGCCGCCTGGTAGAGCACTTCGGGTATCTGGCGTGCCCCGCCCTGGTAGATGAGGGTGTGGAAGGGAATGAACTGCCACCCTCCGACAAACACGATCGCGAGAAACGCCCCACTCGTCGACCCGAGCGTGTCCTGATGAATGACACCGAAGTTCGGGTCGAGCAGCGCGTAGAAGAGCAACGCGATGGCGGTCGAGGAGAGCAGGAACGGCACGAAGAAGATCGCGGAGAGCACTGCCCGGTTGCGCTGGCGTCCGGCCGCCCAGACGCCGAGAAGCAGGGAGACCACCGTCTGGAAGGCCCAGCTCGTCACCGTCAACAGGACGGTGATGGTGAGGGATTGGGTGAGGCGGTCGTCGTGCAGCAACTTCTGCCAGTTGGCGAAACCGACCGGCTTCGGGTCACCGAGCCCGTTCCATTTGGTGAAGGACAGGTACACGGCGAGGACCATGGGCGCGACGGCGAAGAAGACAAAAAACAGAACCCCGGGCACAGCCCAAACGCCATGGGGCGCAGCGCCCCGATAGGGGCGCGGGGAACTGCGCGACCTCACTTCAACCCCTTCAGCGCCGAAACGAACTCCGCCGGCGAACTCTTCCCCACGAACAGCTTGTTGATCTCGGTCAACATCGGCGTGGACACATCCGGATCCACCGCCTGGTCCCAGCTCAACGTGAACGCCGGCGCCTGCTGCACCATTTGGTACTGGAACTTCGCGAACTCGGGATTGGGCGAGGAGTCCAGCAACTTCTCCGCGTTGGACGTGGTCGGAATATCCCCGTTGGCGACCAGCTCCTTCGCATACGCCTCCGACGCACAGTCCCGCAGAAACGCGATCGCCGCGTCCTTGTTGCCCGTACGCGCGTTCACGGACCAGTAGTTGGTGGGGTTCCCGACCACGTTCCGGATATCACCAGCCCCGCCCTCGTACTTGGGGAAGGCGAACCACCCAAGGTTCTTCTTGGCGAAGTCGGGAAACTTCCCGAGCTGCGTCGAGTACTCCCACGACCCCATGAGATGCATCGCCGCCTTGCCCTTGGCGAACACCGCGGGCGCCCCACCGTTGACGTACGACACGGAGCTGAACCCCTTGCCGAACGCCCCGTCGTCGATGAGCTGCTTGACCGTCTCGGCGGCCTTGAGGACAGCCGGGTCGTCCCAGCCGGACGCGTCACCGTTCTTGATCTTGTCGAAGACGTCGGGCCCGCCGATCCGGTCGACCAGGTACTCCAGCCACATCAGCTCGGGCCAGATGTCGGCGCCGCCGAGGGCGAACGGGGTGATGTTGGCCGCCTTGAGTTTCTTGTTGATGTCGAGCAACTCGGCCCAGGTGGTGGGCGGTTGGAGCTTGTGCGCGGCGAAGACGGTCTTGTTGTAGAAGAGGATCACCGGCTGCATGCCGCGCATCGGTATGCCGTAGTTCTTGCCCTTGAGCGCGCCCGCCGCGAGCACCGACGGCAGGAAGCCGTCCTTGAGGACCGGGTCGGACTTGATGGTGTCGGTGAGGTCGACCAGCTGGTTGGCCTCCTGGTACGCCTTGATCGAGCCGCCGCCCCAGTTGAAGAAGACGTCCGGCGCGTTCGGTGAGCCCATCGCGGTGCGCAGCTTGGCCGGGTAGTCGGTGCCGGGCACCTTCTCCAGCTTGATCTTGCCCTTGGCCTTCTTCGCCGCCGCCGACGCGTTGAACCGGGTGACGGCCTTGACCTGCACCTTCGCCGCGTCGTCGCCGTAGGTGAAGGCGGTGACCGTGCCGCTGCCGCCGGTGCTGTCACTGGAGCCGCATGCTGTGAGCCCGGTGGTGAGCAGGGTGGTGGCACCGGCGCCGAGCACCCAGCGCCTGCTGAACGTACGCCCGCCGTTGGACGTGTTGGGCTCCATGGACAGCACCTCTCGTGCGAATGTTTCGAGCCGTTCTACGAATGTTCCGGGAACGTAAGGCGCGCTGGGGGGTTCGTCAAGAGGTCGCGCAGGGATACGATCGCCGCCATGACAGCCCCGGATTCCGCCGAAACCCAGACAGCGGGTCGGCCGACGCAGACCGCCACGCTCGCCGAGATCGCCCGCGAGGCCGGAGTGTCGGCTCCGACTGTTTCGAAGGTCCTCAACGGCCGTGCCGACGTCGCCCCCGCGACCCGCACCCGCGTCGAGGACCTGCTCCGCGTCTACGGCTACCGGCGCCGCCGCGCCGAGGCGACCCGCTCCCCGCTGATCGACCTGGTCTTCCACGAGCTGGAGAGCGCCTGGGCGATGGAGGTCATCCGGGGCGTGGAGAACGTGGCGCGGGACTCCGGGCTGAGCGTGGTCCTGAGTGAGAGCGCGGGGCGGCTCACCCCGGGCCGGACCTGGGCCGACCAGGTCGCCGCCCGCCGCCCGCACGGCGTGATCCTCGTCCTCTCCGGGCTCGACGAGTCCCAGCGGGCGCTGCTCACCAGCCGTTCCATCCCGTTCGTGGTGATGGACCCGGCCGGTGACCCGGGCGCGGACGTCCCGTCGATCGGCGCCACCAACTGGCAGGGCGGGCTCGCCGCCACCCGGCACCTGGTCGAACTCGGCCACACCCGGATCGGCGCGATCAGCGGACCGTCCCGGATGATGTGCAGCCGCGCCCGGGTCGACGGATACCGGGCCGCGCTGGAGACGGCCGGGCTGCCGGTCGACCCCTCGCTGATCACCACCGGCGACTTCCACCACGAGGCGGGCTACCGGCTGGGGCTTGAGCTGCTGCGCCGGCCCGACCGGCCCACCGCCGTCTTCGCCGGCAACGACCTCCAGGCGCTCGGTCTGTACGAGGCCGCGCGCGAACTCGGGCTGCGCATCCCGGAGGACCTGAGCGTGGTCGGCTTCGACGATCTGCCGGTTGCCCGCTGGGTCGGCCCGCCGCTGACGACCGTACGACAGCCCCTCACCGAGATGGCCGAGGCGGCGGCCAAGCTGGTGCTCGACCTCGGGCGTGAGCAGGAGACCTCGGCGGCACGGCGGGTGGAACTGGCGACGAGCCTGGTGGTGCGGAGCAGTACGGCACCGCCGGCCACCGAGTGACGCCGGTGGCCGGAAGATGACGTATTGACGAGTGGGGTGTGTCGCCCCACACTCCTCCGAAGCCAATCGGTTGCACAACCGAAACTTTCGGAGGCACCCGCAATGAGATCTCTGAGAACCGGCTTGTCCCTGGCGGCCCTGTTCACCGGCGCCGTCATGCTCTTCGCGGCACCCGCCGCGCACGCCGCCGACACCCCGCTGCGCGACCTCGCCGCCGCGAAGGGCAAAGTCGTCGGCACCGCGGTCACCGGCTCCAAGCTCACCGGCACGTACGGCGACATCGCCGGCAGCCAGTTCAGCTCGCTCACCCCCGGCAACGCCATGAAGTGGGAGACGGTCGAGCCGACGCAGGGCAGCTTCAACTGGTCGGAGGCGGACCAGATCGTCGCCTTCGCGCAGGCCCACAACCAGCAGGTGCGCGGCCACACCCTGGTGTGGCACAGCCAGAACCCGAGCTGGCTGACCAACGGCACCTGGACGTCGGCCCAGTTGAGCAGCCTGCTGCAGAACCACATCAGTACCGAAGTCGGCCGCTACAAGGGCGAGATCACCGCCTGGGACGTGGTGAACGAACCCTTCAACGAGGACGGCACCTACCGCTCGACGCTCTGGTACAACGGCCTCGGCGTCAACTACATAGCGCAGGCGCTGACTTGGGCCCACGCGGCCGACCCGGCCGCCAAGCTGTACATCAACGACTACAACGTCGAGGGCGTCAACGCGAAGTCCACCGCCCTCTACAACCTGGTCAAGTCCCTGAAGGCGGCGGGTGTTCCGATCGACGGGGTCGGCCTCCAGGCCCACCTCATCCTCGGCCAGGTCCCGGCCACCCTCCAGCAGAACATCCAGCGCTTCGCCGACCTGGGCGTGGACGTGGCGATCACCGAGCTCGACGTACGGATGGCACTCCCGGCGGACAGCGCCAAACTCGCCCAGCAGAAGGCCGACTTCAAAAGCGTCATGGCCGCCTGCGTGGCCGTGACGCGCTGCGTGAACGTCACCGTCTGGGGCTTTACCGACTCCGACTCCTGGGTCGACAGCACGTTCCCGGGCTACGGGGCGGCGACCCCGTACGACGCCAACTACGCGCCGAAACCGGCGTACTACGGCCTCTCGGAGGCGCTCGGCGGTACGACCACGACCCCGCCGCCGACCGGGGCGTGCTCGGCGACGTACGGCGTGACGAGTCAGTGGAACACCGGGTTCACCGGGCAGGTGACGATCGCCTGTTCCGGGGCCTCGCTGTCGTCCTGGAAGGCCAGTTGGGCGTACGGCGCGGGCCAGCGGATCACCCAGGCCTGGAACGCGACCTGCACCCAGTCGGGCACGGCGGTGAGTTGTGCGAACGCGAGCTACAACGGGACTGTCCCGGACGGCGGTTCGGTGACGTTCGGCTTCAACGCGTCGTGGAGCGGGAGCAATCCGGTGCCGGTGGTGACCTTGGGATGAGGGAGGCGGGGGGAGTGAAGCGGGGCTGAGAACCGTGAGATTTTCCGTAGAAAACCGTCTCGGGACGTCTCCCCTAACTTTCTCCTAATAATTCGGACTTACGTTCCTCCCCGTGACGGACACAGAGAACGTTGACGAGGACAGACGCGTGGGCCGGCGGTCGAGAGTGCTGAAGATCGCCGGCCTCACTCTGGCCGGTGCCCTCGTCCTGGGTGTCGCCACGGCCGGCTGGGCCTACTGGCACCTCAACAGCAACATCAAGAGCGTCGACATCGACAGCGCGCTCGGCACCGACCGCCCCGCGAAGGCGGTGACCACACCGTCCTCCGCCGCGTCCGCGTCCGCCGCCCCCGTGCCGACCGGCTCCCTGAACATCCTGGTCCTCGGCTCCGACTCGCGCAGCGGCAAGGAGAACCAGGCACTCGGCGGCGGCAGCAGCTCCGGCGCCCGCTCCGACACCGCGATGGTCGTCCACATCGACGCGGGCCGTAAGAAGGCCACGATCGTCAGCATCCCGCGCGACACCCTCGTCACCCGCCCGTCCTGCCCGCTGTCGTCGGGGGGTTCCACGTCGGTGGCGTACAACGCGATGTTCAACACCGCGTACTCGGTGGGCGGCCCGGTCTGCGCGGTCAAGACGGTCGAGTCGATCACCGGCGTCCGCATGGACCACTACATAGAGATCGACTTCGCGGGCTTCGCGAAGCTGGTCAACGCGCTCGGCGGTGTCACCGTGACGGCCACCGAGGACATCGACGACGACGACAGCCACCTGCACCTCAAGAAAGGCACCCACCACCTCGACGGCAAGCAGGCCCTGGCCCTCGCCCGCACCCGGCACGGCATAGGCGACGGCAGCGACCTGGGCCGAATAGGCCTGCAACAGATGCTGGTGAAGGCCCTGTTGACCCAGATCTCCACCCACGACCTCCTCACCGACCCCACCAAGCTCTACGAGGTCACCGACGCGGTCACCGACAGCCTCACCACCGACACCGGCCTCGACTCCCTGAGCGAACTCATCAGCCTCGGCCAGAGTCTGGAGGGCCTGTCGGCGGACGCGGTGACCACGGTGACGATGCCGAACATCACGGCACCGTCGGATCCGAACCGGGTGGTGGCGAAGGAGCCGGCGGCGAGCGATCTGTGGGAGTCGCTGCGCTGAGGGATCGGATGAGAGGTAGCTGACCTGCGAAAACAGGTGGACGGAAAAAATCTTCGAGGTTTTCCGGCGAGTGTGTCGATCCGCTCGCCCCTCGTTCGACGCATGGTTGAAAGGCCGGGAAGAGCCCGGTCGGAGAACGCCAGAGAACGAACCGAGGAGTCACCATGCCCCGCTACCTCTCCCTCGTGCAGATCGACGAGAAGACCGCCCCCGCCGAGGGCCCCAGCCCCGAACTGATGCAGCGCATGGGCGAGCTGATCGAGGAGATCACCAAGGCCGGCGTCATGCTCGACACCGCCGGTCTCACCCCGACCGCGCAGGGCGCCCGCGTGCACTGGGAGGGCGGCAAGATCTCCGTGACCGACGGGCCGTTCACCGAGTCCAAGGAGGTCGTCGGCGGCTACGCGCTCATGCAGTGCAAGGACATGGCCGAGGCGATCGAGTGGACGAAGCGGTTCCTCAAGGTGCACGAGGAGTTCTGGACGGTGACCTGCGAGGTGCGGGAGATCGCGGAGGGCTGAGCCCCTCCTTAAGGGAGGGGGATTCCAACCCAGGCGGGTTGAGGTTCACGGGCGCTCGAACGGCAGCTGGCGGTTGTCACCCCTCCGGCACCGGCTGATCGCCGGGGGCGGGAAATCCCGCCCTGTCCTGCCGCGACGTTGGTTGCTGCGTTGCTGTCCGCGTTGCAGGTGAAGCCGCAGGAGGAGCAGACGAACTCGGCTTGGCTCTTGCGCGAGTTCTTGTCGATCCATCCGCAGGCACTGCACCGCAGGCTGGTGCAGGCGGCGGGTACGTCCTCGACCCGCCCGGGGGCCTTGTGCCCGGTGCGCTGCCGCAGCAGGCCTCAGCCTTGGGCGAGGATCGCCCGGTTCAGCCCGGCCTTCTGCCGGACCCGTTGGCCGGGCTCTTCGACCGTCCCCTTCGCGGAGGCGGTCATGTTCTTGATGTTCAGCTTCTCGAACCGCACCAGGTCACAGGTGCGGGCGAGCATGGTCGAGGTCTTCTCGCACCAGTCCTTACGGCGATCCGCTTCGCGCGCCTTGAGCTGGGCGACCCCGGCGTACCCGGCCGCCTTCCGCTCGCTGCCCTTCGGGGCGCGGGCGGCGCGCCGCTGGTGCTTGCGGATCTGGGCGCGCTCCTTGACGGTGAGCTGCGGGCAGTTCAGCGTCCGGCCGTCGGACAGGGCAGCGGTGATCGTGACGCCCCGGTCGATGCCGATGACCTCGCCCGTGCCCGGAGCGGCGATCGGCTCGGGGATCACCGCGAACGCGATGTGCCACCGGCCGTTGCGGAACGTGACACGGAACGTCTTCGCCGAGGGCAACTCGGCACGGGTGAGACGGAACCGGACCCATCCACAGCCAGGCACCTTGACCTGCGCCCAGCGGCGGTTGAGCTTCCGCACCACCACGGACCGGCCCATGACCTGCTTGCCGGTCTTCGCGTTGAGCGTGGGGCTGCCGTCGGCGTCGACCTCCGCGACCCGGTCGGTGCCGATGACGCGGAAGCCCTCGTGCACGTACTTCTTGCGCCACGTCGGCTCGCCGAAGCCGGAGGCGAACCTGGCGTTCTTGGCCTTGGCGAAATCCTTGAGCGCCTGCTGCTGCACGTCCGCGTTTCCGTTGCCCAGCCACTCGCTCTCACGACGGGCCTCGGTGAGCTGGCGGCACTGTTCCGCGAAACCGGGCGCAGGCATGCGGCCCCGCTACCAGTGCGCATGCTGCTCGACCGCCAGGTTCCACACCTACCGGGCGTGCGCACAGTGCAGGAGGAGCATCTGCTCCTCCTGCTGCGGCGTCGGGTACATGCGGAAACTGGACATGGCCCCATCATAGGGCCATACTTGACAGGTGATCAAGTTCAATCTCCGCCTCCCCGAAGACCTCTACGACGCCGCCAAGGATGCAGCCGACGCCGACGACCGCTCCCTGAACTCCTGG
This sequence comes from Streptomyces sp. P5F9, assembly GCF_057961495.1. NCBI lineage: Bacteria > Bacillati > Actinomycetota > Actinomycetes > Kitasatosporales > Streptomycetaceae > Streptomyces > Streptomyces sp. P5F9. The sequence continues at coordinate 8,901 of NZ_JBXVPZ010000284.1, forward strand.
CTGGTGTCCCTCGTGCGCCGCGCCGTCGAGTCGGGTGATACGCCGGATCGCCGTGACGATGATCCGGCTGTCCCTGCCCCGCTATGTGGGAGCGGGCATGCACCCCGGCCGTAAGCGACCGGGCACCCTGCCCGAAAACAAGGTGGAACCGGAAGCACAACCCACCTCGCCCGTGTCCGCCCTGGAAACCGCTCTGGAGACCGTCTTCCGCATCGAGTCCCCGCGCATCATCGCCGCCGTCGCCCGCCTGGTCCGCGACGTCGGCATCGCCGAGGAACTCGCGCAGGACGCGCTGGTCGCCGCGCTGGAGCAGTGGCCGCGGGACGGTGTGCCCGACAACCCGGGCGCCTGGCTCATGGCGACGGCCAGGCACCGCGCCGTCGACCTGATCCGGCGCCGGGAGAACTACGCCCGCAAGCTCCAGGAGATCGGCCGCACCCTGGAGACGACGGCCCCGCCCGAGGAGCCCCCGGCCCCCGACGACATCGACGACGACCTCCTGCGCCTGGTCTTCACCACCTGCCACCCGGTCCTGTCCGCCGAGGCCCGCACCGCCCTCACCCTGCGCCTCCTCGGCGGCCTGACCACCCCCGAGATCGCCCGCGCCTTCCTCGCCCCCGAGCCGACGATCGCCCAGCGCATCGTCCGCGCCAAACGCACCCTCGCCACCAAGAACGTCGCCTTCGAGGTCCCCTACGGCCCCGACCGCGAGGCCCGCCTGGGCTCGGTCCTGGACGTCATCTACCTGATCTTCAACGAGGGGTACGCGGCGACGGCGGGCGACGACTGGCTCCGCCCGAGCCTCTGCGAGGACGCGCTCCGCCTGGCCCGTCTCCTCGCCGGCCTGATGCCGAAGGAACCCGAAGTGCACGCCCTGGCCTCCCTGTTGGAGTTCCAGGCCTCCCGCTCGGCCGCCCGCACCGCCCCGAACGGCGACCCCGTCCTCCTCAAGGACCAGAACCGCCGCCGCTGGAACCGCCTCCTCATCGCCCGCGGCATCACCGCCCTCGGCCGCGCCGACGCCGTCTCCACCGGCGCCCCCGGCCCCTACGCCCTCCAGGCCGCCATCGCCGCCTGCCACGCCCACGCGTACACCTACGACGAGACCGACTGGCCGATGATCGCGACCCTGTACGGCCTTCTCGCCGCCCGATCCCCGTCCCCGGTGGTCGAGTTGAACCGCGCGGTCGCCGTCTCGATGGCACAGGGCCCGGCCCCGGCACTGGAGATCGTCGACACCCTCGCCTCCGAACCGGCCCTGCGCGACTACCACTTGCTCCCGAGCGTCCGCGGCGACCTGCTCCTCCGCCTGGGCCGTACGACGGAGGCGAAGGCGGAGTTCACCCGGGCGGCTTCGTTGGCGCGCAACGAACGCGAACGCCAACTCCTGCTGCGCCGGGCGGCGGAGGCGTCCTAGACGGGCCGCCCGATCAACATCGCCGGCGCCCCCGCCACCCGAGTAAGAAACACAGTCGCCGAGTTGGGTCCCTGAGGCTTCACCTTCCGCCGCAGCTCCTCCGGCTCGACAGCCGACCCCCGCTTCTTCACGGTGAGGACGCCCACCTCGCGCTCTCGCAGCAGCGCCTTCAACTTCTTCACCCCGAACGGAAGTTGATCGGTGATCTCGTAGGCGGAGGCATACGCGGTCGGCCGTAGTTCATCCGCCGTCACATACGCGATGGTCTCGTCGACGAGCCCACCCCCCACCTCCTCCGCCACCTCGGCGACGAGGTGGGCGCGGATGACCGCACCGTCGGGTTCGTACAAGTACCGCCCCACGGAACGCACTTCGGGGTCGGGCAAACCGCGCCCGTGCAGAACTCGCGGTCCGGGCAGCAGAGTTGCCCGCACCGCCCCCGGCCGCACTCCCGTCCCGAACCACAGCACCGCCTCCTTCACGTCACCCCCGTCCGAGATCCACTCCGCCTCGGCCGTCGCCGGGACCGCCTCGTGCGGGACCCCGGGTGCGATCTTCAGCGCGGCGAGCGGGGCCGTCGTAGCGGCGCCGATGGCCCAGGACAACGGCGGGGAGTACGCCTCGGGGTCGAAGATGCGGCCGCGTCCGCCGCGCCGCGCGGGGTCGACGAACACGGCGTCGTACGCGGACGTGTCGACGTCGGTGACATCCGCCTCGCGGACCTCGATCAGCTCGGCGAGTCCCAACGCCTCCGCGTTCGCGCGCGCCACGGCCACCGTCAGTGGGTCGCGGTCCACGGCCAGGACCCGTACCCCCGCCCGTGCCAGCGCGATCGCGTCGCCGCCGATGCCGCAGCAGAGGTCGGCGACGGAGGTCACGCCGAGGTCCAGGAGGCGGCCGGCGCGGTACGTGGCGACGCTTGCCCGGGTCGACTGTTCGAAGCCGTTCGGGGTGAAGAACATCCGGTCGGCGTCCTCGGGCGTGAACTTCGCCGCCGCGGCGCGCTGGCGCAGCCGGGCCTGGCCGAGGGCCGCCGAGACGAGGTCGGCGGGGTGGTCGCGGCGCAGGCGGGTGGCGACGGCGAGTTCCTTGGCCGGGTCGGTGCCGCGGACCTCGTCGAGGAGGGCACGGCCCTCGGGGGTGAGCAGGGCGGCGAAGGCGCGTACGGGGTCGTTCACCGGGTCATTGTGGGCCAGTCGGTGGACGGTGTGCCTCCGGTGGCGGTGTGTTGGCGGTGTCGGCGCGGGATCGGGGCCGGGGCCTGAAAAGATCCGACCCCATGCGAGTAGTCGTACAAAATGACATCAATCGGGCGTGTGGGGATCGAGGAGATCAGGGAACCCGGAGCGGTCGGGGAACCCGGGGCGACCGGGGTCGGAAGGCGGGAGTCGCCCGTGGCGCGCTCGCCGCCCTCGCGCTCGCCGCTCTCGTCTCCGGCTGCGGCCAACCCGGTTCGGGCGCGGGTGTGCACCCGGCGCAGGGCGCGCAGCCGCTGCACGCGCCCCCGGCCCGCGCGCTGGACTCCTACGCGAGCAAGTTGCGCGCCGCGTACGCCGCGCGGGTTGCCGCGGCCAAGCGCTGGGGGCTGGCGAAGGTGCCCCTCCAGGCCCCGCCGGCTCCGGCCCACAAGCCGGAGATCACCGCGCGCAAGGGCTTCGAGGTGGACGACCAGGAGGAGTTGAACCTCCCGCCGGTCTTCACGACGATCCCCACGAAGCGGAAGATCGTCTTCCTCACCATCGACGACGGCGAGAACAAGGACCCCGCGTTCCTGCGGATGATGAGCGACCTGAAGATCCCGTACACCGCCTTCCTCAGCAACTACCTGGTGAAGGACGACTACGGCTACTTCCGGAAGATGCAGGCCCAGGGCCACACGGTCAACAACCACACCCTCACGCACCCGTATCTGCCGGGCCTGTCCTACGCCGAGCAGAAGCGCGAGATCTGCGGCATGCAGGACATCATGAAGAAGCAGTTCGGCAAGGCCCCGACGGTCTTCCGGCCGCCGTACGGGAACTACAACCACGACACCCTCGTCGCCGCGAAGTCCTGTGGCATCAAGTACGCCCCGATCTGGGACGAGGAGGTGTTCGTCGACCACTGGGAGTACCGCGAGGACGACCGGTCCCTGCACCCCGGCGACATCGTCCTGACCCACTTCCGGGGCCGTGAGGACTGGAACGGCACGATGGTCGACGACATGCGCCGCTTCCTGGGCAAGGTCACGGCCGAGGGGTACGCGGTGGCCCGCCTGGAGGACTACCTGTGAGGCGGGCGGGCCGTCTGCGGGTACCGGTGGCCGTCGCGTCGGCGGCCGCTCTGCTGTTCCTCACCGGTTGCGCCCAGTCCGTCGACCCCATCGAACGGCTCGGCAAGAAGGCCGCCCAACGCGTCCACCCGCACGGCCCGTCCCACGAACAGCCGTACCGCCACTGGGGTCTGACGGCCCCCCTGGCC
>NZ_JBXVPZ010000285.1:0-12736 GCF_057961495.1 Streptomyces sp. P5F9
CCCCAGCTCCGCACCCCCGCCCCCCTCGAAGGCATCGGACGCCTGCTCCACCAGCGCGAGATACGCCTGCGCGAGCAGCGCGTCCTTCGAGCCGTAGTGGTAGCCGATGGACGCGAGGTTCGTCCCCGACTCCTTGACGATGTCGCGCGCCGTCGTGCGCGCGAACCCCTTCTCCAGCAGGCAGCGCTTCGCGCCTTCGAGCAGATCCTCACGGTGTCCCATGCCGCACACCGTACCGCCCATTCCATACAACCGTCCTAGACGCATGACCTATACAAACGTTCTAGACAAGCGTTTAAGACGCGCGTACATTCACTGCCATGACGAACTCGACGAGCTCGACGAACCCCGCGAACGCCCCCAACTCCCGTGCCGGACGCAGGGAATGGACCGCACTCGGCGTCCTGATGCTGCCGCTCCTGCTGGTCTCGATGGACGTCTCCGTCCTCTACTTCGCCATCCCGGCGATCAGCGCGGACCTGGAGCCCAGCGGCACCCAGCAGCTGTGGATCTTCGACATCTACGCCTTCGTCCTGGCCGGACTGCTGATGACGATGGGCTCGGTCGGCGACCGCATCGGCCGCCGTCGGCTCCTGCTGATCGGCGCCGCCGCCTTCGGCACCGCCTCCGTCATCGCGGCCTACGCGACCAGCGCCGAGACCCTCATCGCCGCCCGCGCGGTCCTCGGCATCGGCGGCGCCACCCTGATGCCCTCGACGATGGCGCTGCTGCGCACGATGTTCACCGACCCCGGCCAGCGCGCGAAGGCGATCGGTCTGTGGTCCGGCGTGATGACCGCCGGTGTCGCGCTCGGCTCGGTGATGAGCGGTGTCCTCGTCCAGTACTTCTGGTGGGGCTCGGTCTTCCTGGTCAACCTCCCCGCGATGGCGCTGCTGCTCCTGATCGGCCCGTTCCTGCTCCCCGAGTCGAAGAACCCCGCCCCCGGCCGCTTCGACTGGCCGAGCGTCCCCCTGTCGATGGCCGGCGTCCTGCCCGTGATCTACGGCCTCAAGGAGATCCCCTCCGAGGGCTGGCACGTCCAGTACGCCGTCTCGATCACCGTGGGCCTGCTCTTCGCGGCCCTGTTCGTGCACCGCCAGCGCACCACCGCCTCCCCGATGATCGACCCCACCCTCTTCCGCGCCCGGGGCTTCACCCCCTCCGTGGTCCTCAACCTCCTCTGCGCCTTCGGGATGCTGGGCTCGGCCTTCTTCACCACGCAGTACCTGCAGTCGGTGCTCGGCAAGAGCGCGATGGAGGCGGCCCTGTGGGCCCTGCTCCCCTCGGTACCGATCGGCATGGCGGCCCCGCTCGCAACCACCCTCGTCCAGAAGGGAGTTGACCGCGCCTACGTAGTCACCGCCGGTTTCGCGATCGCCGCCTGCGGCTACGGCATGCTCGCCCTCACCGGCACCGACTCCCTCTGGCTGGTCCTGGCCGCCGCCGGTGTCCTCGCCTCCGGGATCGTCATGGTGATGTCCCAGATCATGGACCTCGCGATGGGCAGCGCCCCGGTGGAGAAGGCGGGCGTCGCCTCCTCCCTGATGGAAACGGGCGCGGAGTTCGGCGGCGCCCTCGGCATGGCCGTCCTCGGCTCCATCGGTACGGCGATCTACCGCCACGACATCCCCACCTCGGCCCCCGCCCCGGCCCACGAAACCCTCGGCGGCGCCCTGGCCGTCGCCAGCCGGCTGCCGGGGCGCACGGGAGACGCCCTGATCGCAACTGCCCGCGAGGCCTTCACCGACGGCATGCACGGCGCGGCGATCGCCGGGGCGGTGCTGCTCCTGGGGGCGGCGTTCGCGGCGGCACGGACCCTGCGGGGCCTGGCGGTACCGGAACAGGAGAAGGTCTCGGCTTGAGAGGACACACGGGCACAAAAAACGCCGGACGGGCTGGTTGTCCAGCCCGTCCGGCGTTTGAGGACGAGGCCCCTTCAGGGCCGATGGGGGTCTGGGGGCGGAGCCCCCAGCACCACCTCAGCCTCAGACCAGGTTCACCGAGCGGGAGGACGTCGCCCCGATCTCCTCGGCAACCTCCGCCAGCACATTCGCGGCAACCGTGTCATCGACCGTCAGCACGGCCAGCGCCTCGCCCCCGGCCACCGACCGCGACACCTGCATACCCGCGATGTTGATCCCGGCCTCACCGAAGACACGGCCGACCGTGCCGACGACCCCGGGCCGGTCCTCGTACCGCAGCACCACCATGTGGTCGGCGAGCGCGAGGTCGACGTCGTAGTCGCCGACCGCGACGATCTTCTGGAGGTTCTTGGGGCCGGCGAGCGTGCCGGAGACCGAGACCTCCTCGCCGCTGCCGAGCGTGCCCCGCACGGTGACGACGTTGCGGTGGTCGGCGGACTCGGAGCTGGTCGTCAGCCGTACCTCGACCCCCCGCTCCTGCGCGAACAGCGGAGCGTTGACGTACGACACGGTCTCGGCGACGACGTCCTCGAACACGCCCTTGAGCGCGGAGAGTTCGAGCACCTTGACGTCGTGCTGGGTGATCTCGCCGTAGACCTCGACGTCGAGGCGGACCGCGACCTCGCCCGCGAGGGCGGTGAAGATGCGGCCGAGCTTCTCGGCGAGGGGCAGGCCCGGCTTGACGTCCTCGGCGATGACGCCGCCCTGGACGTTCACCGCGTCGGGAACGAGTTCACCGGCGAGCGCGAGGCGCACCGACTTGGCGACCGAGACGCCGGCCTTCTCCTGCGCCTCGTCCGTGGAGGCGCCGAGATGCGGGGTGGAGACGACCTGGTCGAACTCGAACAGCGGGGAGTCCGTGCAGGGCTCCTTCGCGTACACGTCGAGCCCGGCGCCGGCGACGCGGCCCTCCTTGAGCGCGGAGTACAGCGCCTCCTCGTCGACGATCCCGCCGCGCGCGGCGTTGACGATGCGCACGGTCGGCTTGACCTTGCGCAGCGCCTCGTCGCCGATCAGACCGACCGTCTCGGGGGTCTTGGGCAGGTGCACGGTGATGAAGTCGGAGACTTCGAGCAGCTCGTCCAGCGAGAGGATCTTGACGCCCATCTGCGCGGCCCGCGCGGGCTGGATGTAGGGGTCGTAGGCGACGACCTTCATGCCGAACGCGGACATGCGCTGCGCCACGAGGGCACCGATGCGTCCCAGACCCACGACACCGAGGGTCTTCTCGGCGAGTTCGACGCCCGTGTACTTGCTGCGCTTCCACTCGCCGTTCTTCAGTGCGGCGTTGGCCTGCGGGATGTGGCGTGCGGTCGCCAGCAGCAGACCGCAGGCCAGCTCGGCGGCGGTGACGATGTTCGAGGTGGGGGCGTTGACGACCATCACGCCGGCCTTGGTGGCGGCGGAGACGTCCACGTTGTCGAGGCCGACGCCGGCTCGTGCGACGACCTTCAGCTTCCGTGCGGCGGCGACCGCTTCGGCGTCGACCTTGGTGGCCGAGCGGATCAGGATCGCGTCCACGTCGGCGATCGCGGGGAGCAGCTCGCCCCGGTCGGCGCCGTTGCAGTGCCGGATCTCGAAGTCCGGGCCGAGGGCGTCCACCGTCGCGGGCGACAGCTCTTCAGCGATGAGTACGACAGGTTTCGAGCTCACGTGAGTCCTCACAAGTCCATTGCGTGCGGACGGCCGTCCCGACGGCCGCAGGCGGTGGAGGGGCTAGCCGCGGAGACGCACGACGCTGTGGGCCTGACGCGTATTAGTACGGCAGTGTAGTGGCGCTCCGACAGTCGTCTTACGCCTCTGCGGAAGGATCACCCGTCCGAGGCTGGACGGGTTGGACAAAGGGGCCGGAGCACTCGCTCCGGCCCCTCGGCCCTTCAGGCTTACGCCTCTTCGTCGACCCAGCTCATCAGCTTGCGGAGCTGCTTGCCGGTGCTCTCCAGCAGGGAGTCGGCGTCCTTCTGCTTGTACTCGTTGTACTTCTTCAGGCCACCGTGGTACTCGGCCATCCACTCACGGGCGAAGGTGCCGTCCTGGATCTCGGCGAGGACCTGCTTCATCGTGGCCTTGGTCTCGTCCGTGATGATGCGCGGGCCGGTGACGTAGTCGCCCCACTCGGCGGTCTCGGAGATGGACCAGCGCATCTTCTCCAGGCCGCCCTCGTACATGAGGTCGACGATGAGCTTCAGCTCGTGCAGGCACTCGAAGTACGCGATCTCGGGCTGGTAGCCGGCCTCGGTCAGCGTCTCGAAACCGGCCTTGACCAGCGCGGCCGTACCACCGCAGAGCACGGCCTGCTCACCGAACAGGTCGGTCTCGGTCTCCTCGGTGAAGGTCGTCTTGATGACGCCGGCGCGGGTGCCGCCGATGCCCTTCGCGTACGACAGCGCGAGCGCGAAGCCGTTGCCGGTCGCGTCCTGCTCGACGGCCGCGATACACGGAACGCCGCGGCCCTCCTCGTACTGGCGGCGCACGAGGTGGCCCGGGCCCTTGGGGGCGACCATGCAGACGTCGACGCCGGCCGGGGGCTTGATGAAGTCGAAGCGGATGTTCAGGCCGTGGCCGAAGAACAGCGCGTCGCCGTCCTTGAGGTTGTCCTTGATGGACTCCTCGTAGACCTGGGCCTGGATCGGGTCCGGCACGAGGATCATGATGACGTCGGCCTCGGCGGCGGCCTCGGACGGGGTCACCACGCGCAGGCCCTGCTCCTCGGCCTTCGCCTTGGACTTGGAGCCCTCGTGCAGACCGACGCGCACGTCGACGCCGGAGTCACGGAGCGACAGCGCGTGGGCGTGGCCCTGGCTGCCGTAGCCGATGACCGCGACCTTGCGGCCCTGGATGATGGACAGGTCGGCGTCGGCGTCGTAGAACAGCTCGGCCACTTTGGGTTCTCTCCTTGGTGTGCAGGTGTTGCGTCCCACCGTATGACGGCGGCGGGAGGGGAAGTCTCCGGGTCTCGGAATGCGGGCGGCCGGCTGCTGTCGGCCGCCCGTTTCCGGTCGTAGATGAATCTTCTACGAGGGTTACGCGGACCGGTCGAGCGCGCGCAGCGAGCGGTCGGTGATGGAGCGGGCGCCGCGGCCGATCGCGATCGTGCCGGACTGGACCAGCTCCTTGATGCCGTACGGCTCCAGCATCTTGAGCATGGCGGACAGCTTGTCGCTGGAGCCGGTGGCCTCGATGGTGACGGCCTCCGGGGAGACGTCGACCGTCTTGGCGCGGAAGAGCTGGACGATCTCGACGATCTGGGAGCGCGTCTCGTTGTCGGCGCGCACCTTCACCAGAACGAGTTCGCGCTGAACGGCCGATCCGGCTTCCAGCTCGACGATCTTCAGCACGTTGACGAGCTTGTTGAGCTGCTTGGTGACCTGTTCGAGCGGGAGTGCCTCGATCACGTTCACCACGATCGTGATGCGGGAGATGTCGGGGTGTTCGGTGACACCGACGGCGAGGGAGTCGATGTTGAAGCCGCGCCGGGAGAACAGGGCGGTGATCCGGGCGAGGACACCTGGCTTGTTCTCCACCAGGACGGAGAGCGTGTGCTTGGACATTTCTCTTTCGTCTCTCTCGCTCAGTCGTCTTCGTTGTCGCCGAAGTCGGGGCGGACGTCCCGGGCGAACATGACCTCGTCGTTCGAGGTGCCGGCGGCGACCATCGGCCACACCATGGCGTCCTCGTGGACGATGAAGTCGATCACGACGGGGCGGTCGTTGATCGAGTTCGCCTCCTCGATGACCTTGTCGAGGTCGTCGGGGGACTCGCAGCGGATCGCGTAACAGCCCATCGCCTCCGACAACTTGACGAAGTCGGGGATGCGGGTGCCCGCGCTCGGCTGCTTGCCGTCCGCCTCCGGGCCGCTGTGCAGCACGGTGTTGGAGTAGCGCTGGTTGTAGAACAGGGTCTGCCACTGGCGGACCATGCCGAGGGCGCCGTTGTTGATGATGGCGACCTTGATCGGGATGTTGTTCAGGGCGCAGGTGGTGAGTTCCTGGTTGGTCATCTGGAAGCAGCCGTCGCCGTCGATCGCCCAGACCGTCTGGTCCGGCGCTCCGGCCTTGGCGCCCATCGCGGCCGGGACCGCGTAGCCCATCGTCCCGGCGCCGCCGGAGTTGAGCCAGGTCGCCGGCTTCTCGTACTGGATGTAGTGCGCGGCCCACATCTGGTGCTGGCCGACGCCCGCCGCGAAGATGGTGTTCTCCGGGGCGAGTTGGCCGATGCGCTCGATGACCTGCTGCGGGGAGAGCGAGCCGTTGTCGGGCTGCTCGTAGCCGAGCGGGTACGTCTCGCGCCAGCGGTTGAGGTCCTTCCACCAGGCGCTGTAGTCGCCGGTGTGGCCCTCGCTGTGCTCCTTCTGCACGGCCTGCACGAGGTCGGCGATGACCTCGCGGGCGTCTCCGACGATCGGCACGTCGGCGGCGCGGTTCTTGCCGATCTCCGCCGGGTCGATGTCGGCGTGGACGATCTTCGCGTACGGGGCGAAGCTGTCCAGCTTGCCGGTGACGCGGTCGTCGAAGCGGGCTCCGAGGGCGACGATCAGGTCGGCCTTCTGCAGCGCGGTGACGGCGGTGACCGCACCGTGCATGCCCGGCATTCCCACGTGCAGCTCGTGACTGTCGGGGAATGCGCCAAGCGCCATCAGGGTGGTGGTGACGGGCGCTCCGGTGAGTTCTGCGAGGACCTTCAGCTCGGCGGTGGCGTGGGCCTTGAGGACGCCGCCGCCGACGTAGAGGACGGGCCGCTTCGCGGCGGTGATCAGCTTGGCGGCCTCGCGGATCTGCTTGGCGTGCGGCTTGGTCACCGGGCGGTAGCCGGGCAGGTCCATGACCGGCGGCCAGGAGAAGGTGGTCTTCGCCTGGAGGGCGTCCTTCGCGATGTCGACCAGCACCGGGCCTGGGCGGCCGGTGGAGGCGATGTGGAAGGCCTGCGCGATGACGCGCGGGATGTCCTCGGCCTGGGTGACCAGGAAGTTGTGCTTGGTGACCGGCATCGTGATGCCGACGATGTCCGCCTCCTGGAAGGCGTCCGTACCGATCGCCTTGGACGCGACCTGCCCGGTGATCGCCACGAGCGGCACCGAGTCCATGTGCGCGTCGGCGATCGGGGTCACCAGGTTGGTGGCGCCGGGCCCGGAGGTCGCCATGCAGACGCCGACCTTGCCGGTGGCCTGCGCGTAACCGGTGGCCGCGTGGCCCGCGCCCTGCTCGTGGCGGACCAGGACGTGACGCACCCGCGTCGAGTCCATCAGCGGGTCGTACGCCGGAAGGATCGCACCGCCGGGGATGCCGAATACCGTGTCGGCCCCGACTTCCTCAAGAGAGCGGATGAGGGACTGCGCGCCCGTGACGTGCTCGGGGGCGGACTGCTGTCCTCCGGATCGGGGCCGCGGCTGCGGATGGGCCCCGGTGGCCTGCTCGGTCATCGTCATTCTCTTCTCGATGCTGAGGGTTTTTGCGAGGTTTGTGCGGGGTTCTACTGCTGCACGACTGGATCCTGTGCAACAAAAAACCCCTCGTGCCGTGAGGCAAGCGAGGGGAGCGCGCCGGGTGCGGTCGCTGGGAGTTCCGGGTCCGTCCGGACGTCACCAGCTTCAGCCGACGCGCTTTCCAAGTACGAGAATTCGGGTGCGCATGGCATTGACCCTCCCCCCGGCACGCATCCACTGTCAAGTGGGTGGGACGGGAGTCTCATTATGTGAGCGGAGGGCCGTTCCGCCGCCGAAAACCGCGGGCACACCACTGGTGTACACCCCCAGGCCCCTTTTCATTGCCCGTTCACCTCCGGGGCGCCACAGTCGGTGTCGAGGGCACGACCGTGCTCAGCCCTTCGGGCCTCCGCGTGCTCGCACCGTCGGCGCCGACGCGCCCCTGCAGTTCTCTCGCGGCCCCCGCGAACGCGGGCTCGGCCGGGCCGTGCGGCACCGGATAGTGGCCGCGCGACAGGGCCCGGCGCAGCCGGTACTCGTCCAGCGGCGCGGAGAAGGCCATGCCCTGTCCGTGCGTGCAGCCCATCGCGCGCAGGGCGACGACCTGTTCCGGCAGATCGACGCCGTCGGCGACGGACTGCAGCCCGAGATCGCAGGCGATCCGCAGCAGCCCGCTGGTGATCTTGTGCAGCCGCGCGGACTCGACGACGCCCTCGACCAGACTGCGGTCCAGTTTCAGTACGTCGACGGGCAGCCGCCGCAGCGTCGTGATGGCCGCGTAGCCGCTGCCGAAGCCGTCGAGGGCGATCCGGACGCCGAGGCGCCGCAGCGCGGTCAGACGGCGCTCCAGCTCGTCCAGGGAGATCCTCGGGTCGGTGTCGGACAGCTCGATCACCAGCGAACCGGACGGCAGCCCGTGCCGGGTCAGCAGGGCCTCGATCGAGCCGAGCGGCATCGACTTGTCCAGCAGCCGCCGGGCACTTATCCGCACGGCGACGGACACGGCGAGCCCGGTCGCCGTGCGCTCGGCAGCCTGTTCTACGGCCTCCTCCAGCATCCAGCGCCCCAGTTCGGCGGTCTTGTCGCTGTCCTCGGCCACCCGCAGGAACTCGGCCGGCGTGAACAGGACTCCTTGCGAGGACCGCCAGCGCGCCTGTGTGGAGACCGACGCGATCCGGCCGTCCACCAGCGACACCACGGGCTGGTGCAGCAGCGCGAACTCGCCGTCGTGCAGCGCCGCCCGCAGCCGCGTGGCCAGCTCCGCCTTCCGTACGACGTCCTGCTGCATCTGCGGTGCGTACAGCTCGACGCGGCCCTTGCCGGCGCCCTTGGCGCGGTACATCGCGAGGTCCGCGTTGCGCAGCAACTCCCCGGCGCCCAGGCCCGGTTCGGCGAAGGCGACGCCGATGGAGGCGGCGACCCGGACATCGTTGCCGTCGATGAGGTACGGCTGGGACAGGGTGATTCTCAGCCGGTCGGCGAGCTCCATGATGTGCCGCTCGCGGGCGGTGCGGTCCCGGGTGCCGTCGCCGACGATCAGGGCCGCGAACTCGTCGCCGCCGAGCCGGGACGCGGTGTCGCCGTGCCGGACCGCGCCGTCCAGTCTGCGGGCGGCCTGGATGAGGAGTTCGTCCCCGGCCTGGTGGCCGATGGTGTCGTTGACGGCCTTGAAGCCGTCGAGGTCGATGAAGAGGACGGCCGTGCCGCGGTCGGTGGAGCGGCGGCCGGAGAGGGCCTGCTGGACGCGTTTGGTGAACAGCGCGCGGTTGGGCAGGTCGGTGAGCGGATCGTGCTCGGCGTTGTGCTGCAACTGCGCCTGGAGGCGCACCCGTTCGGTCACGTCCCGGCTGTTGAAGATGAGGCCGCCGTGGTGGCGGTTGACCGTCGACTCGACGTTGAGCCAGCCGTCGTCGCCGGAGCGGAAGCGGCACTCGATGCGGGTCGTGGACTCCTCGTAGGGGTTCGCGGTGAGGAAGCGGCGCACTTCGTGCACCACACAGCCGAGGTCCTCCGGGTGGATGAGCGAGGCCAGTTCGGTCCCGACCAGCTCCTCCGCGGCCTTGCCGTAGACACCCGCGGCGGCCGGGGAGACGTAGCGGAGGATGCCGTTCGGGGCGGCGATCATGATGACGTCGCTGGAGCCCTGCACCAGGGAGCGGAAGTGGTTCTCCTTCTGCGCCAGCTCCTGGGTGAGGGTGATGTTGTCGATGAGCATGATGCCCTGGCGCACCACGAGGGCGAGGACCACGCAGCCCGCGGTGATGAGCACCACGCGGTCGGGGCTGCGGCCGTTGAGCACGTTGTAGAGAATCCCCAACGTGCAGACGGCGGCGGCGAGATACGGGGTGAGCGCTGCCAGCGAACCCGCGATGGGCCGGGTGGCCGGATACCGCCCCTGGTCGGCGCCGTGCGCGGAGGCCTGCGGCGGGATGCCGGTGCGCTGTCCTGGCCGGTGTTCGTGCACCACGCGCGTGTGCCCGTCGTCCTCGGGCTGGGTGTGCCGGGGCGCGGCCCAGGGGGCGTACGCGAGGAGCAGCGAGCCGGCGAACCAGCCCGCGTCGAGCAACTGGCCCGAGTGGTAGTTGTTGTGGAGCAGCGGCGAGGTGAACAGGGCGTCGCACATCACGGTCAGGGCCAGCGCGCCGATCGCGGTGTTCACGGCGGTGCGGTTGACCGAGGAGCGCCGGAAGTGCAGCGCGAGCACCATGCTGACCAGCGCGATGTCGAGCAGCGGGTACGCCAGCGACAGCGCGGTGTGGGCCACGCTCGGCCCGTCGAACTTGGCGGCCTGGGCCAGCGCGAGGCTCCAGGACAGCGTGAGCAGCGAGCCGCCGATCAGCCAGGCGTCCAGCGCCAGACAGATCCAACCGGCCTTGGTGACAGGCCGTTTGGCGAGCACGAGGAGTCCGACGATGGCGGGCGGCGCGAAGCACAGGAAGAACAGGTCGGCGAAGCTGGGGCTGGGGACGGTCCGCTCCAGCACGACCTCGTACCACCCCCAGACTCCGTTGCCCAGTGCCGCCATCGCCGAGGAGAGCGAGAACAGCAGCCAGGCGGGCCGAAAGCGGATACGGCGGCTGCGCGCGTAGAGGAAGCACGAGACGGCGGCGGTACCGGCCGCCGCGCTGAGCCCGAAGTCACCCATGATCAGGGCGACTTCGCGGGAACCCCAGTCGAGCGCGGAACCGACGGCGTATCCCGCGCACACCAGGGCCAGGACGAGTTGCTGGACCAGGCTCCACGTGCCGCCGGCCGCCGGCGGTCGTGGCTGCCGCACCCCGGGTGAAGTCCGGTCCCGGAGCGCCCCATTGAGGGTGGTCGTCGGAGACGGTGGCGAACTCACCGGGCCCTCCCGGTCCGCGTCGCTCCCGGGTCCCGCGGGCCCCGGTGCGCCGGATGAGCGTGCCTGCGGCGGCTGTTGGGCCTGCGGTGGTGATGGCTGTGGCTGCCGTGATGTCCGCCGCGGCCGCCATGACCGTCGTGACCGCAGTGGCCGGCGTGATGGCCGCGGCTGCGCGCGGCGGTGCGCCAGGGTCGCCGTCGGCGGCCCCGCCGCGTCGGATCGCTCGTCCATAGGCCGTGCATCGCCCGTCGCCCCCCTCACAGTCTGAAATGTCCATCCCCGGCGCCGAACGGTGCGCGGCGCAGCCCCTGCCGGGACGATACACCAGTCTCGTCACTCAGGGACATAGTTCCTCTACGCTCCGTAACGACCAGCGGAGATGCGTGCACACCCCGCTTCCGAAAGGTTGCGGAGGGTGCCGGAAGCGGATTACCGCCCTGTCGTTGCTAGTTCCCCGCTTCGCCTGTCGTAAGGATCACGTTGCGCAGCGGCTGCCGGTTCACGAATCGTCCCAACTGGTCGACAACCAGACGCTTCGCGCGCGGCAGGAACGCGGAGGTGGGCCCGCCGACATGGGGACTGATCAGCACGCCGGGCGCGTGCCACAACGGGTGCCCCTGGGGCAGCGGTTCGGGATCCGTCACGTCCAACGCCGCGGTGATACGGCCGGTTTCCAGCTCCGCGAGCAGCGCCTTGGTGTCGACGACGGGACCGCGGGCCACGTTGACCAGCAGCGCCCCGTCCTTCATCCGGGCCAGGAACTCGGCGTCGACCAGGTGACGGGTGCTCTCGTTCAGGGGCGTGGACAGGATGACGACGTCCGCTTCCGGGAGCAGGGCGGGCAGTTCGGCGAGTGGATGCACCGGCCCGCGCGCGGTGGCACGCGCGGAGCGCGCCACCCGCGCCACCCGCGCGAGCTCGAAGGGAGTGAGCCGGTCCTCGATGGCGGACCCGATCGCCCCGTAGCCGACGATGAGGACGGACCGGTCGGCGAGCGCCGGGTGGAAGTCCCCCTGCCAGTGCTCCTGTTGCTGCGCCCGCACGAACCCCGGGATACCGCGCAACGAGGCGAGCGTCAGGGCCAGCGCGAGCTCGGCGGTGCTCGCCTCGTGCACTCCGCGCGCGTTGCACAGCCGCACCCCCGGGGCGATCGACGAGAGGCTCGCGGTCATGTCGTCGATGCCGGCGGTGAGCGTCTGGATGACCTGCAGATTCCGCATCTGCTCCAGCGGCCGCGTCTTCACGGGCTGACGCTTCATGTACGGCACTACGTATAGGACGCAGTCGGCGGGATCACCGGGGAACGCCTGCCCGCCGTCCTCACCCCCGTCCCAGAACAGGTAGTTGGGCCCCTCGGGGAGCCCTTCGATCTCCTCCGGCGGGATGGGCAGCCACACGTCAACAGTCATGGTCAGGAGGCTATGTCAGGGCCACGCGCGCGTAGAGGTTAGGTTGGGGTGCGAGAAGAAGGAAGGTCACGAGCAGGTGGAGCGCAGGACGATCGGCGCGGGGGCGCTCGCGATGGGGGCCGTCGGACTCGGCTGCATGCCGATGCACTGGGCCTACAGCGGGTCGCGGCGGCGGGGCGACGAGTCGGTCAGGGCCGTGCACCGGGCGCTCGACCTGGGGGTGACACTGCTGGACACCGCCGACATGTACGGCCCGTTCACCAACGAGCTGTTGCTGGGGCGGGTGTTGAAGGAGCGGCGCGCGGACGCGTTCGTGTCGACCAAGGTCGGCCTGCTGGTCGGCGAACAGCACATCGTGGCCAACGGCCGCCCCGGCTACGTGAAACGCGCGTGCGACGCGTCGCTGCGCCGCCTCCAGACGGACGTGATCGACCTCTACCAACTCCACCGCGCCGACCCTGAGGTCCCCGTCGAGGAGACCTGGGGCGCGATGGCGGACCTCGTACAGGCCGGAAAAGTACGGGCGTTGGGCATGTGCGCGGTAGGCGCCCGCTCCGCCCGCCGCCCCGGGGCACGCCTCCATGACGGAACGATCCGCCAACTCCAGCGCGTACAACAGGTGTTCCCCGTAACGGCGGTG
>NZ_JBXVPZ010000286.1:0-12632 GCF_057961495.1 Streptomyces sp. P5F9
TTGGCGCCGCCCTGTCCGACGGTGTCGACGAGGCGCTTGTTGGCCTCGGCGATCTGGGTGTCGAGAAGGGCGAGGTTCCGGTCGACCTCGGCCTGGGCGGAGGCCGGAACGGCAGGGAGCTGCGACTTCACGTCGGGGCAGGAGATGGTCCCGGCCGCCGTGGTGGTGTCCGTCCCGCCGGCCGCGTCGGTGGCGGACGCCGTGGCGCTGGGAGTCGCGGTGTCGGTCGCACCGGTATCCGTGCCGGTGTCGGTTCCGCCGGTCTCGGTGCCGCCGACGTCGGTCCCACCGGTGTTGAGGGCGCAGGGGGCCAGCGAGTCGAGACCCGTCGGTTTGGTGCCCTGACGCCCGATGGAAATGGCGATCCGGTCGATGGTCGAGACCCGCTTGTCCTTCAGCGGGCCGAGAATGGCGTTCTGGACGAAGTTGGCGCCGCCCTGTCCGACGGTGTCGACGAGGCGCTTGTTGGCCTCGGCGATCTGGGTGTCGAGAAGGGCGAGGTTGCGATCGACCTCGGCCTGGGCGGAGGCCGGAACGGCGGGCAGCTGCGACTTCACGTCGGGGCAGGAGATCGTCCCCGGGTCGGCCAGCGTCCGGGCGCTCTGCGCCGTGCTGCCCTTGTCCGGCGTCCCGGCGAGGGCGGACCCGGCGATGACCGCGCCGGACAGCACCACGGCGGCGGCACCGCCGATGAACACGACGCGACGCTTGTTGTACTTGGGGAGAGCCCTGGACATGCGAATGCCTCACTCGGGTCAGGGGTGAACAGGGGGTGACTCGTGGGGGAAACGCGGCGCCTGCGTTCGGCGAGAGGTACGGGAAAGCGGTTGCCGATGTTCAAGGTTCTTTCAAATTGACGAATCATGCATGGCTCTGCATAATCATGCATGCGAGACAATGCAGGGGCACCACAGAACGACGACCCCCATCCACAGCCTTTGAGGAGCAGCGCAAGTGAGCAGCAACAGCGGTGACGTACGGCTCTGGGGCGGTCGTTTCGCCGACGGTCCCGCCGAGGCCCTGGCGAAGCTGTCCGCGTCCGTCCACTTCGACTGGCGGCTCGCGCCCTACGACATCGCCGGTTCCCGCGCCCACGCGCGCGTGCTGCACAAGGCGAACCTCCTCACGGACGACGAGCTGACCCGGATGCTCGCGGGCCTCGACCAGCTCGAAGCGGACGTCGCCGACGGCTCCTTCGTGGGCACGATCGCCGACGAGGACGTCCATACGGCCCTGGAACGCGGCCTGTTGGCCATCCTCGGCCCCGACCTCGGCGGCAAGCTGCGCGCGGGCCGCTCCCGCAACGACCAGGTCGCGACGCTGTTCCGCATGTGCCTGCGCGACCACGCCCGTTCGATCGGCGGCCTGATCGCCGACCTCCAGGACGCGCTGGTCGGCCTCGCGGAGGCCCACCCGGACGTGGCGATGCCCGGCCGCACCCACCTCCAGCACGCCCAGCCGGTGCTGTTCGCCCACCACGTCCTCGCGCACGTCCAGTCCCTGTCCCGGGACGCGGAACGCCTGCGCCAGTGGGACGAGCGGACGGCTGTCTCGCCGTACGGCTCGGGAGCGCTCGCGGGTTCCTCCCTCGGCCTGGACCCGGAGGCGGTGGCGAAGGACCTCGGCTTCGAGCACGGCTCGGTCGCCAACTCGATCGACGGCACGGCCTCCCGCGACTTCGTCGCCGAGTTCGCCTTCATCACGGCGATGATCGGGGTGAACCTCTCCCGGATCGCCGAGGAGATCATCATCTGGAACACGAAGGAGTTCTCCTTCGTGACCCTGCACGACGCGTTCTCCACCGGTTCGTCGATCATGCCGCAGAAGAAGAACCCAGACATCGCGGAGCTGGCGCGCGGCAAGTCGGGCCGCCTGATCGGCAACCTGACCGGCCTGATGGCCACGCTCAAGGCCCTCCCCCTCGCCTACAACCGCGACCTCCAGGAGGACAAGGAGCCGGTCTTCGACTCCATCGATCAACTGGAGGTCCTGCTCCCGGCGTTCACCGGCATGATGGCCACCCTCACCATCCACCGCGACCGCATGGAGGAACTGGCCCCGGCCGGCTTCTCCCTCGCCACGGACATCGCCGAGTGGCTGGTCAAGCAGGGCGTTCCCTTCCGGGTGGCCCACGAGGTCGCCGGCGAGTGCGTCAAGGTCGCCGAATCCGAGGGCGTCGAACTGGACGGCCTCACGGACGAACAGTTCGCGAAGATCTCCGCCCACCTCACCCCGGAGGTGCGGACGGTCCTCAACGTCCCGGGCGCCCTGGCGTCCCGCAACGCCCGAGGCGGCACGGCCCCGAGCGCGGTGGCAGTCCAAATGGCCGAGGTGAAGCGGGACTTGGCGGCTCAGCACGAATGGGCCACGGCCAAGGAGAAGTAGGCCTGGGCATTCTGCCCCCAAGGGCCGCAGGCCCTTTGGGGGCGCGGGGAACTGCGCGAGCAACCACGACGCATCCGCACTCGCCACTCGACCGCACCGACCGAGCTCAAGGGCGAAGGTCATCCCGGGTTACGTTGGTCAGCAGCCGCACCACAGCCGACCAACGGAGCCCGCGATGCCCTTCGCCCGACTGGCCACCGCAACAACCCCCACCAGCCACATCGGACTGGGCCTCGCCGCAGTAGGCCGCCCGGGCTACATCAACCTCGGCCGAGAAAAAGACCTCGGAGAGCACCGCACCGTAGAAGCACTCCGCACCCGAAGCCACGAACTCCTGGACGCCGCGTACGCGCAGGGCGTCCGCTACTTCGACGCAGCCCGCTCCTACGGCCGCTCCGAGGAGTTCCTTGCCGACTGGCTGAAGGCCCACCCCGACCTGGACGACATCGTGGTCGGCAGCAAATGGGGCTACACCTACACCGCCGACTGGACCACCGACGCCGAGAAGCACGAAGTCAAGGACCACAGCGTCCAGACCTACGACCGCCAGCGCAGCGAAACCGCCGACCTCCTCGGCGACCGCCTGGACCTCTACCAGATCCACTCGGTGACCCCGGACAGCCCGGCCCTCACCGACAAGGAACTCCACGCGAAACTGGCCGAGTTGGCGGCGACGGGTGTCACCGTCGGTTTCTCCACCAGCGGGCCCGCCCAGGCCGACGCCATCCGCGCCGCCCTCACCGTGACGGTCGACGGCGAGCCCCTCTTCCGCACGGTCCAGTCGACGTACAACGCCCTGGAGATCTCCGCGGGCCCCGCCCTCGCCGAGGCGCACGACGCCGGCCTCACGGTGATCGTCAAGGAGGGCATGGCCAACGGAAGGCTGGCGGAGCCGCACGCGCCGGACGCCCTGAAGGCCGTAGCCGAGGAGACGTCACTTGGCACGGACGCGATCGCCCTGGCCCTGATCCTGCGCGAACCCTGGGCAGGCGTGGCCCTCTCCGGTGCGGCGACCGTGGGACAGCTCGCCTCCAACCTGCACGCGGCGGTCGTGGACCTGAACGACGACCAGCTCGCCCGCCTCGACGCGCTGGCCGAGGACCCGCACACGTACTGGGCGCGGCGGGGCTCGCTGCCCTGGCACTGACGATCACCTGATCCGACCCGGACCATGAGTCACGTATGCCCACCATGAGACAGATGTGTCTCACGTGGGTTACTGTTGTCTCATGGCTGTCGACCGTGACCACGTACTCCGCAGCGCGGCCGCGCTGCTCACCCGGAAATCCACGTCCACCATGGACGAGGTCGCCAAGGCGGCCGGGATCAGCCGGGCCACGCTGCACCGCCAGTTCGCCGGGCGCGACGCGCTGGTGCGGGCGCTGGAGGCGCTGGGCATCGCCGAGTGCGAGTCCGCGCTGGACGCGGCCCGGCTGGACGAGGGTCCGGCCGCCGACGCCGTACGGCGGCTGGTGCGGGCTATCGAGCCCGCGGCCGGACTGCTCGCGTTCCTCTACAGCGAGAACCAGCTCTTCGAGGGCGAGCAGCAGAACGCGGGCTGGAACAGGATCGACCAGCGGATCGCGACCCTCTTCCGGCGCGGGCAGTCCAGCGGCGAGTTCCGTATCGACCTCACCCCGGCCTGGCTCACCGAGGCGCTGTACGGCCTGCTGGCCTCCGGCGCCTGGGCGGTCCAGGAAGGCCGGGTCGCCGCCAACGACTTCACGCACATGATCGTCGAGCTGTTGCTCGGCGGAGCACTACGGAGAGAGGAATCATGACCAGCACCCTGCGGCCGGCGATCGCGACGGAGACGGAGAAGCGCCCGGGCCGTTGGCTCGCGCTCTCCGTCCTCGTGCTCGCCGTGCTGCTGGTGGCCGTGGACGCGACGGTCCTGGGCCTCGCAACCCCTTACATCAGCGAGGACTTGAAGCCGTCCGGCACCCAACTCCTCTGGATCGGCGACGTCTACTCGTTCGTCATCGCGGGCCTGCTCGTGTCGATGGGCAGCCTCGGCGACCGCATGGGCCGCAAGAAGATCCTGCTGATCGGAGCCACCGCGTTCGGCGCGATATCGGTCCTCAACGCCTATGCCACGACACCGGAGTTGATGATCCTGGCGCGGGCGCTCCTCGGCGTCGCGGGCGCGACCCTGATGCCCGCGACCCTCGCCCTGATCCGCAACCTCTTCCACGACCCGCGCGAACGCAGCCTCGCCGTCGGCATCTGGGGCGCGACAGCCTCCGCCGGTACGGCAGTCGGCCCGGTGGCGGGCGGCTTCCTTCTCGAACACTTCTGGTGGGGCTCGGTCTTCCTCATCAACCTGCCGGTGATGGCGGTCCTGGTCCTGGTGGGCATCAAGACGCTCCCGGAATCCAAGAACCCCAACCCGGGCCCGTGGGACCTGATCAGCGTGGTCCTCTCCCTGATCGGCGTGATCGGAGTGGTCTACGCCGTCAAGGAGGCCGCGACCCACGGTTTCGAGCTGCCCTCACTCGCGGTGGGCGCACTGGGCGCGGCGGCCCTGTACTGGTTCGTACGCCGCCAACTCACGCTCTCCGCACCCCTGTTGGACATGCGCCTGTTCCGCAACCGCGGCTTCAGCGCGGCCGTCCTGGCCGACCTGCTGACCATCCTCGGCCTGTCCGGCCTGGTGTTCTTCCTCTCCCAGTACCTGCAACTCGTCCAAGGGCGGGGCCCGTTCGAGGCTGGCCTGGCCGAAATCCCCGCCGCGGTAGGAGCGGTGGCGGCCGGCCTGATCGCGGGAAGGGTGGCCCGCCGCTTCTCGGTCCGCGCGGTGGTCGCCGGCGGCCTGGCGGCGGTGGGCCTGGCACTGGCCGTCCTGACGACCCTGGACCAGTCGACCGGTTACCCGCTCCTGGGTGCCGCGCTGCTGGTGGTGGGTGTCGGCGCGGGTTTCTCGTTCACGGTGACCGCCGACGTCATCCTCTCCTCCGTACCGAAGGAACAGGCGGGAGCGGCATCAGCGGTGTCGGAGACGGCGTATGAGTTGGGCGCGGCCTTGGGCATCGCCGTACTGGGCTCGATCGTGACGGGCGTGTACCGGGGCTTCGCGGCTCCGGCGGGAACGCCGAGCGGGGCACACGAGTCGTTGGGCGGCGCGGTGGAAGCGGCAGCGGGAATGCCGTCTCACGCGTCCCAGGAAATGCTGACCTCGGCCAGAGAAGCCTTCGTCAGCGGCCTCAGCGTCGCATCGGCAGTAGGCGCAACGGTCCTACTGGCAACGGCGGTTGCAGCTTGGTTCATGCTCAAGGGGCAGAACCTGGAAAACGCCGCCTAGGGGAATGCTTTTAGGGGCGCGGGGAACTGCGCGACCAGCCACAACGCACCCGCACCCAAAAACGAACCCTTACGCGGCCTTGGCCTTAGTGGCGTACATATCCACGTACTCCTGCCCAGACAACCGCATGACCTCAGTCATCACAGAGTCAGTCACAGCCCGCAGCACATACCGATCCCGGTCCATCCCCTCGTACCGAGAGAACTCCATCGCCTCACCGAACCGAACAGTGACCTTCCCCGGCCGGGGGAAACCCGCACCCCCCGGCTGCAACTTGTCCGTCCCGATCATCGCGAACGGAACAACAGGCGCGCCGGTCATCATGGTGAGCCGAGCGATCCCGGTCCGCCCCCGGTACAGGCGGCCGTCAGGCGACCGCGTGCCCTCGGGGTAGATCCCGAAGACCTTGCCCTCCTCCAGGATGCGACGGCCGGTCATCAGCGCCGCCACCCCACCGTTCGCGCCGTCCCGGTCGACCGGGATCATGCCGACGCCGGTGAAGAACCAGGCCATGAGGCGGCCCTTGAACCCCTTGCCGGTGACGTACTCGTCCTTGCCGATGAACAGCACCTGCCGGTCGCACACCAGCGGAAGGATCATCGAGTCGATGAACGTGAGGTGGTTGCCGGCCAGGATCACCGGACCGTCTCCCGGGATGTGCTCGATTCCCTCCACCCGGGGGCGGAACATCAGGCGCATGATCGGTCCGAGCAGTGCCTTGATGAGCGCGAAGCGGGACAACGGGCCCTCCGGTGTCAAGGGGGTTCGATATAAATCTGTGCAGGTGAGGACGATACTCGCGGCGCCCGGGGTAATGCACATCGGGTTCACCGAGGTCTTACGCAGTGTTGACGCACGTTTACCTGCGGTGCCGCGCCAGGACCGTCCCGTAACCGGACCGCCATGTTGTGACGCATCTCGCGTTCCATGGTGACGGCATGTCAAACCTGCCAGCCGGTACGACATCCAGCGTCACCGCCGAGTTCCGGCCGAGGTCTCCCGCCCGTCATCTACGCGCACCTACGATCGGCGCGCAGCGACGGGGCGACGCCAGGAGGTTTCATGGACACGCAGGGAACGCAGGGGCCGAACGAGCGAGCGGGCGGCACCGGACGGCGGGCGCTGCTCGGCGCCGCCGTGCTCGGCGCGGGAGTGGCCGCACTCGGACCGGCGGGCGCGGCGAGAGCCGCCGAGGCCACGACGGCCCGCCACGGAGGCGGCCTGAAGGACCTGCCCAAGCCGACGATCGTCGGTCACCGCGGCACCAGCGGCTACCGCCCGGAGCACACCTTCGGCTCGTACAACCTCGCCCTCGACATGGGCGCCGACATCGTCGAGGCCGGTGACCTCGTCCCCACCAAGGACGGCCACCTGGTCTGCCGGCACGAGCCGGAGATCGGCGGCACGACGAACGTCGCCGACCACCCCGAGTTCGCCTCCCGCAAGACCACCAAGCTGCTCGACGGCGTCTCCACGACCGGCTGGTTCACCGAGGACTTCACGCTCGCCGAGCTGAAGACCCTGCGCGCGATCGAGCGCATCCCGGTCAACCGCCCGCACAACACGCTCTACAACGGCCGCTGGGAGATCCCCACTTTTGAAGAGGTGCTCAAGTGGCAGGACGAGCAGACCCGTAAGCGCGGCAAGCAGGTCTGGATCTACCCCGAGATGAAGCACCCCACCTACTTCCGCAAGCGCGGGTTCGAGATGGAGAAGCTGCTCTCGACGATCCTGCGCAAGCACGGCAGGGACAAGAAGAACTCGCCGGTCCTCATCCAGTCCTTCGAGCCGACCAGCATCCAGAAGATCAACAAGCTCGTCGGCAACCCGCTGGTCGTGCTGCTGTCCGGCACGGGCACCCGGCCCTTTGACTTCGTCGACCAGGGCGACCCGCGCACGGTCGACGACCTGGTCACGCCGAAGGGACTCGCCGAGATCGCGACGTACGCGGACGGCCTCGGCCCGACGCTCGACCTGATCATCACGAAGAACGCCGACGGCAGCCTCAACAAGGAGACCACCCTGGTCGCCGACGCGCACAGGGCGGGCCTGATCCTGCACCCCTACACCATGCGCAACGAGAACCCCTTCCTGCCGCTGGAGTACCGCAAGGGCACGGCCGCGGACGCCTACGGCGACGCGTTCGGCGCCTTCAAGCGGTACTTCGCCACCGGCATCGACGGCGTCTTCACCGACAACGCCGACACCGGTCTGCTCGCCCGCGCGGACTTCGTCAACGGCTGAGTCCCGCGCCCCGTTGGAGTGACAGACGGCCGCACCGGCAACCTCGCGCCGGGGCGGCCGCGTCGTGCCGCATATGACACACCACCTTGTCGCCACCCTGCGCCCACTGCTCGCCGCCGAGGCATCCGCAGAGGCATATGCCTCCGGAGCCGAGCCCGGCGACCTCGAACAGGCCGTCTGGCTCCGCCTCCTGGAGCTCCTCGACGCCTCCGGCCCACCGGTCGACCCCCAGCGCTGGCTCCGCCGCGCGGTCCGCTCGGAAGCCCGCCGCACCCGCCGTACCGCCCGCCGCGAACAGTCGTACGGCGACGAGCCCGTCGACGACGGCGACCGCGGCCCCGAGCAGGCCGCGCTCACGGCGGCGAGGCATCGCGCGCTGCACGACGCGGTGAGCCGACTGCCGGGCCGTTGCCCGCGGCTGATGGAGGCGCTGCTGTCGCCCAAGGACCTCACCTACCGCGAAATCGCGGGGGAGTTGGGTATCTCACAGGGCAGTCTCGGCCCGGAACGTTCCAGATGTCTGGGATGTCTTCGGCGATTGCTGACGCCGGAGGTTGCGGCCCACGAAGCACGGGGATAGGAGTGAGGAATCAAGTGGCGATCAGGTGAGCGGGAGGCGTGCGCACATGGGCATGAGCGTGACCATCTCGGTGGCGACCGAGCAGGACGCAGAGCAGATCTTCAGGCTGCAGTACCTGTGCTTCCAGAGCGAGGCGGCGCTGTACGGCAACTACCGCATCGACCCGCTCGTCCAGAGTCTCGACTCGGTCCGGGGCGAGGTCGGCTCCGACTGCGTGTTCGTCGCCCGGCTGGGCGAGGAGGTGGTCGGATCGGTCCGCGGCACGGTGACCGAGGACGGCGCGGCGGCCATCGGCAAACTCTGCGTCCACCCGCGCCTCCAGGGCCACGGCATCGGCGCCCGCCTCCTCCGCGCGGCGGAGTCGGCCCTCGCAGGGGAACGCGGCGCCAAGAAGTTCCGCCTCCACACCGGCCACCGCAGCGAGGGCAACCTCCGCCTGTACCGCCGCGTCGGCTACGAGACCGTGGGAACCTCCCAGGGCGACGACGGCGTACCGATGATCGTCCTGGAGAAGCCGGTCGAGGCGTACGTCGCTACGGCGTGACGGTGCCGGAGGCGTCGGCAGTGTCGGTCGTGCGGTTCTTGCGCAGCCAGTACAGCGCGGACAGCGGCAGCAGCACGGGGATGAAGATGTACCCCGCGCCGTAGTACGACCAGACCGTCGCGTCCGGGAAGGCCGAGCTGTCGATCACGGTCAGCGTGCCGACGACGAGGACACCCGCGAGTTCGGCGGCGCAGCAGACCTGTGCCGCCCTGCGGGCCGTCTCGCCGCCGCGGATCAGGGAGTACGTGATGAATCCGTACACCACGCCCGCGACGGCCGACAGGGAGTAGGCGAGCGGGGCCCGGTCGAACTCGGTGGCGATCTGGTAGACGGAGCGGGAGACCGCGCCGACGACCATCACGCCGTAGAACCAGACGAGCAGCATGCCGGGCCCGCTGATGAGCCGCTTGGGCTTCTCTTCCACGGCGGTCATCTCAGCTTCCCCAGATGTCGTAGAGCCGCACTTCGAGCACGGCGAGGACCACACCGCCGGCCGCGGCCGTGATCGAACCCCAGCGGGTGCGCTCCGTCAGGGACATGAAGCCCGCCGCCGGGACCGACGCGAACGCGCCCAGCAGATACGCCACGAAGATCACGGTGCCCTGCTCCGGCTTCTCGCCGCGCGCCAACTGCACGATGCCGACCACCAGTTGGACCGTGGCCAGCAGGGTGACGACGGCCATGCCGATGAAGTGCCAGTCCTTGGTCGGCTGATCACGGTAGGCCGCCCACCCGCACCAGGCGGCGAGCAGCAGCGCGGCGACACCGGTCGCCAGCGTCAGGGCATCAAGCATGCAGTGACCTTATTACGGGCCAAAAGGCAGGTGACCGTAGGGTCGGGAACATGAAGATCCATGCTGAGGCCCTCCTGTTCGACAACGACGGCACGCTCGTCTCCTCCCTCGAATCCGTGCGCCGGTGCTGGACCCGGTGGGCGGAGGAGTTCGGGATCACCGCCGAGGACTTCGCCCGGGTCGAACTGCACGGGCGGACCGCCGTGGCGATAGCCGCCGACCTGCTGCCCGCCGACGTCGTCCCGGCCGCGGTCGCGCGGATCGAGGCGCTGGAGGTCGAGGACGTGCCCAACGGCGGCGCGACCCTGCTGCCCGGCACCCGGGACTTCCTCGACTCGCTGCCCGCCGACCGCTGGGCCGTCGTCACCTCGGCCACGCGCCGGCTCGCCGAGGCCCGGCTCGCGCACGCCGGCGTCCTCCCCAAGACCCTCGTGGTCGCCGAGGACGTCACGCGCGGCAAGCCCGACCCCGAGCCCTACCTGCTCGCCGCCCGTCAGTTGGGCGTCGATCCGGCCCGATGTGTCGTCTTCGAGGACGCCCCGGCGGGACTTCAGGCGGGCCGCGCGGCCGGAATGATCACCGTGGCATTGGCCACAACCCACCAGGCCCACGAGCTCGACGCCGACCTTGTTGTGAGTGACCTGTCAGCCCTGTCCGCGCTGGTCAGCGACGGGGGAGTGGAGATCTCCGTACGCGGCTGACGGGCGTCCGCCGCTGTCCGGCATGCGGACAGCGGCCCTTTGTCAGGACCGTACGTCTGCTTTACTGATTCCATGACCACGACGAGCTACCGCACCCTTGCGACCGAGGCGACCCTGACGCCCGGTGCTCGTTGTATGTGTCGAATGTGCGCCTTCTAGAGGGCCCCCGCACCACCCCCGGGCTTTGCGCCCCGAGCCTCGCGCCCCGAAGCGAGCCGCTGTGGCATGTCCGTACCTCGTATTTCGTACGTGACTGACGCCGCCCCGCGCACATTTCCCCCCTCGTACCCAGGGCACACCCACGCCCGCGTACCCGACAGTCATGGAACCCCAGTGATCACCACATCGGGCCTGACCAAGGTCTACCGCTCACGCGGCCGGGAGGTCACCGCCCTCGACGGCGTCGATCTCCACGTCCGCGTAGGCGAGGTGTACGGCGTCATCGGCCAGTCCGGCGCCGGCAAGTCCTCGCTCATCCGCTGCGTCAACCTGCTGGAGAAGCCCACGGCCGGCACGGTCACCGTCGACGGACAGGACCTCACCGCCCTCGCCGGGCGCGGACCGCGCGCCGGACGGGAACTCCGGCAGGCGCGCAGCCGTATCGGCATGGTCTTCCAGCACTTCAACCTGCTCTCCTCGCGGACCGTGCAGGACAACATCGAGCTGCCCTTGGAGATCCTCGGCAAGTCCGGGAAGGAACGCTCCGCCAAGGCCCTCGAACTCCTCGACCTCGTCGGGCTCGCCGACAGGGCGAAGGCCTACCCGGCACAGCTCTCCGGCGGTCAGAAGCAGCGTGTCGGCATCGCCCGCGCGCTGGCCGGCGACCCCAAGGTGCTGCTCTCCGACGAGGCCACCAGCGCGCTCGACCCGGAGACCACCCGCTCGATCCTCCAGCTGCTGCGCGACCTGAACC
Organism: Streptomyces sp. P5F9; assembly: GCF_057961495.1. Classification (NCBI taxonomy): domain Bacteria; kingdom Bacillati; phylum Actinomycetota; class Actinomycetes; order Kitasatosporales; family Streptomycetaceae; genus Streptomyces; species Streptomyces sp. P5F9. Next base: position 11,463 of record NZ_JBXVPZ010000286.1, read on the forward strand.
GGCAGCTGGGCCTGACCGTCCTGCTCATCACCCATGAGATGGACGTCGTCAAGAACGTGTGCGACTCGGCCGCGCTCATGGAGAACGGCCGCATCGTCGAGTCCGGCACGGTGAGCGAACTGCTCGCGACCCCGGGCTCCGAGCTGGCCTCCGCGCTGTTCCCGGTCAGCGGCGAGGCGCACGGCGCGGACCGCACGGTCGTCGACGTCACCTTCCACGGCGAGGCCGCCACCCAGCCCGTCATCTCCCAGCTCTCGCGCACCTACAACATCGACATCTCGATCCTCGGCGCCGCCATCGACACCGTCGGCGGACTCCAGGTCGGCCGGATGCGGATCGAACTGCCCGGCCGCTACGAGGACAACGTCGTGCCGATCGGCTTCCTGCGCGAACAGGGCCTGCAGATCGACGTGTTGGGCCAGGAGCCCGTACTGCTGAAGGAAGGTGCCAAGTGACCTGGTCGGAGATGCAGCCGCTGCTGTCCCAGGCGTGTTGGGACACGCTGTACATGGTCGGCTGGTCCACGGTCATCGCCGTCGTCGGCGGACTTCCGCTCGGCATCCTGCTGGTCCTGACCGACCGCGGCGGACTGCTCCAGAACGTCGCCGCCAACAAGGTCATCGGGCAGATCGTGAACGTCGCGCGCTCGCTGCCGTTCATCATCCTCATGGTCGCGCTGATGAACGTCACCCGGACCATCACGGGCACGACCATCGGCCGCGAGGCCGCCATCGTGCCGCTGGCGATCGGCGCGATTCCCTTCTTCGCGCGCCTGGTCGAGACGGCTGTCCGGGAAGTGGACGGCGGGCTCGTCGAGGCCGTGCAGTCGATGGGCGGCAACACCTGGACGATCGTGCGCAAGGTCCTCGTACCGGAGTCCCTGCCCTCGCTGATCTCCAGCACCACGACGACGATCGTCGCGCTCATCGGCTACTCCGCGATGGCCGGCACGGTCGGCGCGGGCGGCCTCGGCGACATCGCCATCCGCTACGGCTACCAGCGCTTCGAGACCCAGCTGATGTGGATCACCGTGGCGATCCTCGCGGTCGTCATCTCCCTCATCCAGTTCGCCGGCGACTACGCGGCCCGCTCCGTGCACCGGCGCGGCGGACGGTCAGGGCCCGCGCCGAGGCTCCGGCTGCTGAAGGCCGCGTAGGCCCACCCCGGCAC
>NZ_JBXVPZ010000287.1:0-12607 GCF_057961495.1 Streptomyces sp. P5F9
TCGGAGATGTGTATAAGAGACAGCTCCAGACGGGTGCGGGCACCCTGGATCGCCTCGGGTGTGGTGGCGTACTCGTGTCCCTCCAGGCGCAGCAGCTCCAGCGCGCCGACGGAATCCAGGACCTGGCGCTGGCCGGGGCGTATGCCGGAGGTCATGACGGCGATGCCGCGCCGGTTGAGCTTTTCGACCGCGTCCTTGAGGACGAGGGCGCCGGTGGCGTCGATGGTGGTCACGCGGGACATGCGCAGGATGACGACGCGTACGTCGGCGACCTCGGCCAGTTCGAGGAGGAAGCGGTGGGCGGCGGCGAAGAACAGCGGGCCGTCGATGCGGTAGGCGACGATGTGCTCGGCCAGCAGTGCGTGCTCCTCGGCGCTGTGGTCGCCCCGGTCGAGCGGCACCTGGTCCAGGCGGGCCTGTCTGGCCACGGCCCGCAGGGCGAGCGCGCTCGCGACCATCAGGCCGAGCACCACGGCGTAGACGAGATCCAGAGCGAGAGTCGCGGCAGCGGTGAGCACCAGGATCAGCGCGTCGGCGCGGGTGGCCTTCGCCATCGCGCGCAGCGAGCCGACCTCGACCATGCGGATCGCGGTGGCGAGCAGCACGCCGGCCAGGGCTGCGAGCGGGATCTTGGAGACCAGGGGCGCGGCCGAGAACACGATCACCGCGAGGACCGCGGCGTGGGTGAGGGCCGCCAGCCGGGACCCGGCGCCGGTACGGACGTTGACGGCCGTGCGCGCGATCGCGCCGGTCGCCGGCACCCCGCCGAACAGCGGGGCGGCGATGTTGGCCAGCCCCTGGCCGAACAACTCCCGGTCCGGATCGTGTCTCTGACCTACCGTCATGCCGTCGGCGACCGACGCCGACAGCAGCGACTCCAAAGCGGCCAGCGCCGCGACCGCCACCGCCGGAGCGAGCAGGGAACCCAGCGAGCCGAGGTCGAGGAAGGACAGTGAGGGAGCCGGGAGCCCGGAGGGCAGATCGCCGATCGGGGTGGCGGCGTCCAGGCCCGCGGCCTGCGCCACGACAGTGGCCGCGATCACCGCGAGGATGGAGAACGGGACGGTGGGTCGCAGGCGGGCGCCGATCAGCATCACGCCGGCGACCGCCGCCGCGAAGGCGACGGCGGTCCAGTTCGGATCCTTCGCGAACTCCTCCACCGCGCGCCAGGTCACGACGAGTACCCGCTCGCCCTCCGGCTTGGGCACCCCCAGGGCGTTCGGGACCTGCTGAAGGCCGATCACGCAGGCGATGCCGAGGGTGAAGCCCTCCACGACCGGCGCGGGCACGTACTGCATGTACTTGCCGGCCCGCAACAGGGCCAGCGCGACGAGCATCACGCCCGCCAAGAGCCCCACCATGAGTACCCCGGACGGTCCGTGCGCGGCGACGATCGGCACCAGCACCACCGTCATCGCGCCCGTCGGCCCGGACACCTGCAGATTCGAACCGCCGAACACCGCCGCCAGCGCACCGGCGATGACCGCGGTCGCCAGCCCCGCCTCCGCGCCCAGCCCGGAGGAGACCCCGAAACCGAGCGCGAGCGGCAACGCGACGACCGCCACCGTGAGGCCGGCCAGGAGATCGCGGCGCGGGTCACGACGCGTCTGCGCCCAATCGCTCCGGCCGGGAAGCAGTTCGACGATCCGGCCCCGGATCCGGGTGAGAGCGGACGTCATCGCGCGGCGACCTGGGCTTCCCGGAGTTCGGCGAGGAGTTCGTTCCGGCCGGAGAGCATCTCGGTCAGGATCCGGCGCGCGGCCGTCATGAGGTCGGCGACGTCACCGCCGGCCACCTCGTAGACCACCGTGGCCCCCTCCCGCGTCGAGGTGACGATCCCGGAACGGCGCAACACGGCCAGCTGCTGGGAGAGGCCGGAAGGCTCCACCTCGATCGCGGCAAGCAGGTCTCGCACGGGCAACGGCCCGTCCTGGAGCAACTCCAGCACCCGTATCCGTACGGGATGCCCCAGCATCCGGAAGAACTCGGCCTTGGCCTGGTAGAGCGGAACGGACACGACTCCTCGACTTCCCCGACAGCGCCCCACTCGGAGGCAGGTGAAGGCTGCACCCGCGGCTACATGCAGACACAGCTAACACAGCATCTAGCTAATTGCGAAATTTTGCAATTAAGCATCCGACTACTGCCCGATCGTTCCCGGCGAGTGAGGGGGCGGGTCAGCCCTTCTTGACCACGCTCGACTTGAGCTGCATCGCCCCGAAACCGTCGATCTTGCAGTCGATGTCATGGCCGTCGACACCGTCGACCAGCCGGATACCCCGCACCTTCGTACCGGCCTTGATTCCCGAGGGACTCCCCTTGACCTTGAGCGCCTTCACCACGACCACGGAGTCACCGTCCTGCAACACGTTGCCGACGGCATCCTTGACCACCCGCTCCGCAGGAGCGCCGGAGTCCGAGCCGCCCTCGGCGGGCACCCACTCATGGCCGCACTCCGGGCACACCACCAGGGCGTTCATCTCGTAGGTGTACTCGCACGAGCACTTCGGACAGGGAGGAAGATTCTCGATCATCTCGCCAGCGTATCCGGCCCCGCACCTCGGACGATCCCGTCATCCGGCGAGCGGATACGGCCCCTCTGAGGCACGTCCGTCGGGGAGAGAAGCAGGCGTACATCGGCTTGAGACGGGGTGCAGGGCTCGTGGACCGGGTGTCGACGAGCAGCCCCGATCCGGTCTTCGGGGCCACTGCGCGACACGGGCCGGACGGAGGGACGATCCGTCACGGAGCCCGCTCGGCGAAACCCCGGTGCGAGCCGCTTCCGCCGACTGCTCAAGGCCGGCGGCAGCGAAGCCGGCAGCCTGGGCGGTGAAGCCTTCCCGGGCGCAGTGCGAGGCGTCGCGGCCCGCGAACGCTCGGCCGGCAGGCCCCGGACGCATCCCGTGCAGGGAGATGCCGATGTGGTCGGCTGCTTCGGGGGATGTAGGCCAGGATCTTCCGGGTGAAGGACGGGACTCGGATCGTCATCAACTTCCGTACACGTCAGGGCAGTTACCGCCCACCAACAGGTCCCGTCGTGGCGTTGTCCGGTCGTCGCGGGTCAGTCCCGAAGAGACTCTCCGGAAGCCGGAGCCACCTGCGTACGGTCCCGGCACCGGGGCGGATCGGCACCGGTCCGCCGTAGCCGACGGAACACAAGGGGAGGCATCGTGGCGAGTGTTGAAGTGTCGCTGAAGGAGATGACGGCCGGGATCGAGGGGGCGTTGGGGGCAGCGGTCGTCGACTACACCAGCGGGATGGCACTGGGCACGCTGGGCGGCAGCAAGAGCCTGGACCTGACGGTCGCCGCGGCCGGCAACACGGATGTAGTCCGGGCCATGGTGCGCACCATGGAGCAACTGGGCCTCAAGGGCCAGATCGAGGACATCCTGATCACTCTGGACAGCCAGTACCACCTGATCCGCCCGGTCACCGGCCGCGGCGGCAACGGCCTGTTCCTGTACCTCGTACTCGACAAGGCCCGCTCGAACCTGGCCATGGCCCGCCACCAACTCAAACGCGTAGAGGGGGCGATCGAGATCTAGGCCGTCCCGGCATGCGGAAACGAGCAACGGCCAAGGTGAAGGAACTGACCCGGCGGCCCGGTGCCTCCTGAGGCGGTTGATGCCGCCCTCAACCGCCAACCTCGGTGGCCGATCGCCGCGTGAGCCGCGTTTCTTGCGGTGGCGGGCCTGGCCGGCCTTGTCCGGGACGGATCCCGGGCCGCCGCCGCAGGCGACATCTTTCCGATGGCTGGACGAATCACAGAAAAGCCCAGGTCAGTGGCGTTCTATCCGCTCACTGCACCGCGTGCGAGAGAATCAGAGCGTCAAACGAGCGTCAGGACCATCGATCCATCGTGTCCGAGCACAGGAGGACTCGCCGGAGAAGAGGGTCACGTCCGCTGGAGGACACCGTTGGCGAGTTCGGCGGTGCGCTATCCAGCCGTAGGCGGACGAAGCGGGAGGCTCTTGTCGAGGCTGCGGTAGCGGGACCAGCGCAGATCGCAGCGGCGAAGACCCTGGCCGATAGTGCCTTCGATTCCTGCCCGGATGTTGAATTACTGCTGCCACTTCGGCGTCTTCTGTGCCTGGCGGACGCGGCGGATCGCTTCGTGTTCCTCACGCGGTCCCAGGGCCGGTCTGCGGGGCGAGTTGGCGGAGTGCGCGCATTTGGCGCGGACCGGGCACGCAGTGCGGTGTTTCGGGTCGAAAGCGACCAGGGACTGGACGTAGTCGGGCCGGTGCCGTTGCGAACGCCAGCCGGTGCTGTGATGCCCTTGGGAGCCTGTGGCCTGCTGTGCATCCCAGGAGATGACGAAACCGTCGACGTCGAAGCCCTCGTTGTGGTTGGCGGCCAGATCGGCGTGGATGGGCGGGTCATCTCCACGTCCGTGACGGTAGCGACGGTGGTGACGACGTGAGTGATCAGGTGCGGAGCACCGGGGTCGCCGACGGAGGTGATCCACTCGCGGCCAGGCGGGACGGGATGGCCTCGGGGTCGACGGAATAGAAGTTGCGGCCGGTCGGCAGGACGTTGACCAGGGCGCGCAGGGGCGAGCCGGAGGGGCCGGCGGGGACGAAGCCGCCGTTCAGCGCGTGGACGGGATGGTCGAGTTCGGCGGTCGTGGCGGCCGGGCGCGGAACGACCTCGCGGGCGGCGAACTCCAGGACGGCGGCGACCTGTTCACCGTGGTCGACGGGTACGGCGGCCGGGTCCCAGTCGGCGTCCTCCGTCGCCTGGACCAGGGCACGGGCCCGTTCCTCGGCCGCGTCGGCCGCGGCGCGGGTCGCGGCCGACGCGGCCGGGCCCAGGGCCTCGCGCAGGCCGGGCAGGGCCATCGAGGTGTCCGTGGGTCAAGGGGACGTCAATTCCTCGTGGTTCAGGCGGTGTTGGGACGAAAAGCGTTGACATGGCCATGCATGCCGCAGCAGAGTGACGGCGTCCCACAGCACGTCCTGCACGATGTTCGGTTCGGCCGGGCTCCGCCCGCCCACATGGTGCGGACGTGTACGAGGCATGCTCCCGACCCCACTTCGCGACGCACCGATGCCGGACGTGCCCCTTCTCCGAAAGGGAACGGATCATGTCCCTGGCATCACTCCTCCACCGCATGGCGAGACCCGGCCTGGTGACGGCGGCCCTCGCGGCCGGCTTGCTGACCCTGTCGACGACCACAGCCAGTGCCGCACCCGCCCTCACCCAGATCAGCACCGACCCCTACACCAACTCCACCAGCCAGCACGCCACCGAGGTCGAGCCGGACACCTTCTCCTACGGCTCCACGATCGTCTCGGCCTTCCAGGTCGGCCGGTTCAACGACGGCGGCTCCTCCAACGTCGGCTTCTCCACCTCCACCGACGGCGGCGCCACCTGGACCAAGGGATTCCTGCCCGGCATCACCACCCAGGCGGGCGGCACCTTCCAGCGGGTCAGCGACCCGGCGGTGGCCTACGACGCCAAGCACAACACCTGGCTGATCTCCAGCATCCCCATCACCTCGTCCGTCACCGTCCCCGAGGTCTTCACCAGCCGCTCCACCGACGGCGGGCTGACCTGGAGCAACCCCGTCGTCACCGCGACCGGCTCCAGCCTGGACAAGAACTGGATCGTCTGCGACAACACCGCCACGAGCGCCTTCTACGGCAACTGCTACACCGAGTACGACAACAACGGCGACGGCGACCGCCTGAAGATGACCACCTCCAGCGACGGCGGACTCACCTGGGGCGCCTCGAAGAACACCGGCAACAACGCCACCGGCCTCGGCGGCCAGCCCGTCGTCCAGCCCAACGGCACGGTGATCGTCCCCGCCTCCAACGCCTCCGAGACGTCGATCCTCGCCTTCCGGTCCACCAACGGCGGCAGTACCTGGACCTCGACCACCACCATCGCCACCGTCAGCACCTTCACCGTGCGCGGCAGCCTGCGCAGCGGCCCGCTGCCCTCCGCCGAGATCGACGCCGCCGGCAAGGCGTACGTCGTCTGGCAGGACTGCCGCTTCCGCGCCGGCGGGGGCTCCTGCACCTCCAACGACATCGTGATGTCCACGAGCACCAACGGCACCACCTGGTCGACGGTGGCCCGCATCCCGATCGACGCGACGACCAGCACCGTCGACCACTTCATCCCCGGCCTCGCCGTCGACCCGGCCACCTCGGGCACCACCGCGCACCTGGCGCTGGCGTACTACTACCACCCGGTCGCCAACTGCACCGCCGCCACCTGCCAGTTGGACGTCGGGTACGTCTCCTCGACCAACGGCGGCAGCACCTGGACCACGTCGACCCAGCTGGCCGGTCCGATGACCCACTCCTGGCTGGCGAGCACCACGCAGGGCACCATGGTCGGCGACTACATCTCGACGTCCTTCTCCGGCGGAACGGCCCACCCTGTCTTCGCCGTCGCCACGGCCCCCAGCGGATCGGTCTTCAACGAGGCGATGTACACGCCGACTTCGGGCCTCACCGCAGCGGCGGGAACCGCCACCGTCACCACCGCGACCGCACGTGACAACGCCTTCTCGGCCCGCCTGGCCGCGATCGCCTACGCGCAATGGCTGGCCAACGGCGGCACCGGGGGCGGCGAGGACAGCCCCTGACCGACAACCCCCGATCGCAACAGCCGCCCCGGCAAGTCCGCCGGGGCGGCTCCGCACCACATCTCCTTCTGTCCGGCGGGCCATGCGGGCACTCCCCTGGCCGACCACTTGCAGCGCCCAAGGACAGGTGGTCCCCGCTCCAGCCCGAGTTCCGCCGCGGCATGCTCTACGCCGTCAACCCGGTCGGTGTCGTGGCCTTCGTCACCGCCTCCGGCCTGTCCATCGCCATGCACTTCCACGCCCTCGGCGACACCCGAGCGCGACGACGTACGTCTGCCACGTCTGCCACCACAAGGTCGGTGACCACGTACTGCCCGCGCAGCCGTCTGACCCCTCTTCGGCCGAGGACGGCGATCCGCCCACCGTCCTCGGCCGCTTCCCCATCTGAACCCGAGGTCAGTTCTTCGCCGGGAACTCCGCGCACCCCTCAGCCGACTACTGAACCGATGGCCCCTGCCCGAACATCCGCACCTGCGGTTCCGTATCCCATCAAAAGCCCTCAAGGCACCAGGAGTTCCCCATGGCTCAGAAGCAGTACAACGTCACCGGCATGACCTGTGCCCACTGCGCGGCAAGCGTCAAAGAAGAAGTGTCGGAGGTGGCGGGCGTGAGCGAGGTCGTGGTCGACATCGCCGCGAACTCCGTCACCGTGCACGGCACCGACCTCGACGACGCGCGGCTGCGGGCGGCCATCGTAGAGGCCGGGTACGCCGTCGCAGACTCGGTCGCCGCCTGACCGAGCGGTCCATCCGGTCGAGAGCGTCCCGAGGCGAGGTCCGGGCAGGACGGCACCACCCCCGCCGTCCTGCCCGCGCGGACGCTCGGCACGGCGGTAGGTGGCGTCCGGGGGCGGCCGACAGCCCGGTCCTACGGAGGGCGCCTCATGACGACGACTTCACGGGCGGTCATCTCGCGGAGATGGACGACAAGCCAAGCAACACCCGTCCAGTGATGGGTTGTTGATGTCGGCAGACGCCGATACGGGGATGAACTCACCACGGCCATTCGCCCCAGCCAGCCGGTGCGCTCGCTCTCGGCCGCCACCAGACGCTCGCCTGCCACGCCCGACGCACGCGACGTGTCATCACCGTCACGCATCCCCCTCCCCCCATCGGGCTCCGACAAGCACAGCACTCAGACCGCCGCCACGGCGGGTTCCTCCGCCTCTGCGAGGAGGTCGGTCAAGGTCGCCCGGGCGCGCGCGACGCGGGAGCGGACCGTGCCGATCGGGCAGTGGCTCGCCTCGGCGGCTTCCACATAGGGCAGGCCCAGCATCTGGGTCAGGACGAAGGCTTCGCGGCGCTCGTCCGGCAGCTCGGCCAGCAGGTCGAGCAGCGCGACGCCGTCGTCGAAGCCGGGCAGGTCGATCGGCTGGGCCAGTTCGATCGCCAGTTGCCAGTCCGGTACGTCAGACAGGCGGGGCCTGGCGGCAGCGTAGCGGTAGCTGTCGATGACGGCCCGGCGGGCGATCGACAGCAGCCAGGTACGCGCCGAGGAGCGGCCCTCGAAGCGGTGCAGGCTGCCGAGCGCGCGCAGGAACGTGTCCTGCACCAGGTCGTCGGCTGCCTGTGGGTCGCCGCAGAGATGAGCCACGTACCGCTGGACGTCGCGTTGCAGGGCGCGGACGAAGTGTTCGACCGCGTCCGCGTCACCGCCCCGGGCCGCGAGCGCCCACGCGGTGATCGCCTCGTCGAGAGCTGCCGACTTCTTCTCGCCTGTGCCGCACGAAGCGGGCAGGGCAGGAGTGATCACCTGGAGTCCTTCTCAGTCATCCGTGATCCGGACCTGGGCACGCGAGATCGCGGGCGGTCCGGTGAGTGGGGTGAGACGGCCCTACGGCGCTTGCGCGGACGTACGGCCGTGGCCCGGGGCACACCTCATGGGCGGCCTCGGGATGCCGGCTGCCTTCAGACGGCAGCGGTCCGAGCGGGCGGCCCCCGGGAGGTGATCGCGTGGACGAGGAGGAGAAGGCGCGGGGCCCGGTCCGGGTAGAGGTGGCTCCTGCGGATGCGCGGGCGGTCGGTGGGCGCGGGCAGGGCGAGCAGCAGTCGTAGCGGAGCCGCCAGTCGCCCGGCCAGAGCGCGCAGGATACGGAACGCGGCTTTCTCGCCGTGGGCCAGCCAGAGCCCGCACAGCAGCGCGGCCAGCAGGTGGGCGACGAGCATGCCGGTCGACGACGTACCACCGGCCGACGAGTTGGCCATGTGCATGGAGCCCGTCTGCATCGAGGCCATGTTCATGGTGGTGTTCGGGGAGACCGGATCACCGGACGCCGGCTGGGCGAGCAAGAACGCCGAATGCAGCACCGTCTGGGCGGCGACCACGACCGTCACGATGAGCGGGAGCCCACGTTCACGATCCGCCAGGCACCAGCCCGGGACGCCGGTGACGACCAGTCCGGTGGCCAGTGCCCACGCGGGCACGTAGTCCCCGGACATCATGACGTGACCCAGGGAAGCGAGCACCACACAGACGGCCGCGAACACCGCGGCCCGCATCGCGCGAGAACACCACCCTGGCCTCATGGCGCCTCATCCTGGCACCAGGGCACCCACTGTCATGTGCGGGTGAGCAAACCCATAGCCCACCACACTCAATCCACAGCATGTGACCCAGGCCACGACAACAGGCCGGAACTCAAAGGGAATTCCGTCCGACTCCTGTTGGAGAGGGCCTCGATGCCGGCGCCGTCGGAGCGATACCCCTTTCTCCTCTGCCTGGTGGTGGACACCCCGCTCGGGACAACCGTCGTCCGTGCCAAGGCGGTTGGCGACTTCGAAACCCCTCCCCAGTCCCGTCGTACGGCACAGGCCGAAGGCCACGGAACTGCCCTGCCAGCAGGTCTCCACCGGTAGGGCAACCCGAATCACTCCCAGTACGCGGCGAACACCGCCGCGCGCAAGCTTCGTACCGCTGGGGACGCGCTCACGTCCGCCGGTGCGGCCGTGCGGCCCGAGGATCTCTCCCCTTGCCCGCCCATGCGCATCACCGTCCACGTACTGCCTGGTCAACCCTGTGTCCTCCTTACCAGTCGGATGCGGGGCCTGCGACGGCCCCGCGACCGAGGCGTCAGTCCGCGTTGGCGGTCTTCGCGTTCCAGCGGTGTTCGACGTCGGCCAGGCGCCAGTAGGCGATGGCGCAGGCCCATACGACGACGAAGAGGCCGACGATGATGTAGCCGACGTTGTCGAGGTCGATGCCGGAGATCCAGCCGGTGATGCCGTCCTGGAGGCCGAGGTTGTCGTGCAGGACGCTGACGAGTTCGATGGTGCCGATGATGAAGGCGACGGCGATGGACAGGCCGGTGATGGTGAGGTTGTAGTAGACCTTGCGGACCGGGTTGGAGAACGCCCAGTGGTAGGCGAAGTTCATGAAGCAGCCGTCGAGGGTGTCGAACAGGCTCATGCCCGCCGCGAACAGCAGGGGCAGGCACAGGATCGCGTACCAGGGCAGGCCGGCGGCGGCACCGGAGCCGGCCATGACCATCAGGGCGACCTCGGTGGCGGTGTCGAAGCCCAGACCGAACAGGACGCCGACGGGGTACATCTGGCCGGGCCGGGTGATGGACCTCGTCAGACGGCCCAGGACGCGGTTCATGAAGCCCCGGTTGGCGAGGTGCTTCTCCAGCTCGTGCTCGTCGAACTGGCCGGCGCGCATGGCCTTGAAGACCCGGTAGATCCCGGTGAGGGCGACCAGGTTGAGGGCCGCGATCAGGTAGAGGAAGCTGCCGGAGACAGTGGTGCTGATCAGGCCGAGCGTCGCATGGGCGTCGGAGTCCTCGTTGAGCAGGGCGCCGGTCACCTTGGCACCGGCCGCGATCAGCGCGGCCAGGACGACCACGATCGACGAGTGGCCCAGCGCGAACCAGAAACCGACCGACACCGGACGCTTGCCGTCCGCCATGAGCTTGCGGGTGGTGTTGTCGATCGCCGCGATGTGGTCGGCGTCGAAGGCGTGCCGCATGCCGAGGGTGTAGGCGGTGATGCCGAGTCCCACGCCGAAGACCTGATGGCCGACGGTGTAGTGGTTCGGGGCGACCATGGCGATCAGGATCATGAAGGCCACGACGTGCAGGGCCGCGATGACGGCGAGCAGCGCGCCGGTGCGCAGCCAGTCCCGGCGCTCCCAGCGCAGTGGCCGCGCGGCCGGTGTCCCGGTGGCGGAGGACGGCGGGGCGGGGTTTTCGGGCAGGGACATGTTCGGGGCAGCCTCTCCAGCACCTCGTGGACGGGGTCGTCGTACGGTGCCGTGGCCGGTCTCCTGGCTGACGGGTCGAACGTCTCGCCGCCCGGCCTTCCCGGACGCGATATGCGCCCCGTGGCCGCCCGGTCCCAGGTGGGAGCGGGGATGGTGCGGAGACTTCCCGATCACAGTGGCGAGGGCCGCTCCGGACTCCCGTACCCGACCCTGATCGGACACGGTGCACCGGTCTTCCCGAACACCACGGCCGGATCAGGCTAGGTGCGCCCCCGGTCATCCACAAGTCTGCGCAATTGCGCAGGTGTTGCACCTCACATGGGGGCAGGAGTGAGGATGGGTGCATGCATCTGGTTCCGGAGGGTCGCGCGCATCGCCGTGCGATCGATGAGCACACCGTCTGCGAGGCCATCGAGGGCATCGGCGACGCGGCCCGCGTCAACGAGTGGGCCGCCCGTTTCTCCCTGCTGGGCGAGCCGAACAGGCTGTCCGTGCTGCTGGCCGTGCACCGGGCCGGGCCCATCGCCGTATCGGATCTGGCGCTGGCCACCGGCATCAGCGACACGTCCGTCTCGCAGATCCTGCGCCTGCTCCGGGCCTCGGGCACCGTCACCGCCGACAAGGACGGCCGCGTCGTCCGCTACCGGCTGACCGATCCCGGCATGGCGGCGCTGCTCGACTCCTCGCTTCCGCCGGAACCCATGATCTGAGGCGTCGCCGGCAGCCCGCGCCGCAGTCGGGCCGGCGCCCTCAACTGGCCCACACCTCCCGCCCGTTCATCAAGCCGTCGCATAGCTCGTACATGTAGCTCGTACATGCGGTCGGCCGTGGTCCGCTTCGTGATGCGCTCGCGGCCCGACGCCCAAGTGACCGCACTCACACGGCACCTTGGGAACTCACTCCCGCGCCGCCCCGACTCCTGTTGCGTCCATCCGGCAGGTCGGCGACCGCGCTCTTGGCCCCTCCCCTGCTGATGCGACCCGTCGTGAATCGGATTCGGATCAGGGATGCCTTACGGCCTCCCGGAGTTGGGGGTTTCGTGATCGCCGCGAGCGGACTGCGCTGGATTCTGAGCCTGATGTTTGCGGTGCCAGTCCTGTACGCGGTGTGGCGAATGGTTCTGCCTGCCACGGGCTTGGCCGAGCGGGCGGATCACGCGTGGCATGCGGCGATGGGGGTGCTGATGATCGCGATGGCCTGGCCGTGGGGCATGGACATATCGGCGTTTCCACAGGTGGCGCTGTTCTCGGGGGGCGGGTTGTGGTTCCTGGCGGCGGCTCCCTTCCGGACCGGTGACCGTACCTGGAGCCGCGCGGTACTCGCCGCCCTGCCGCACGGGTTGATGATGGGTGCCATGGCCTGGATGGTGGCGGCGATGGCGTCCTCCGGCGCCATGTCCGGCCACACCGACGCGGCCGGTGCGCATGACATGGCGGGAATGGACATGTCGGGCGGTTCCGGTCTGGCCGCCATGAGTCTGACCGGGACAGGGCCGCGAGTTACGGCGGTGCTGCTCGCGGTGGTTCTCGGGGGCCTTGGCCTGTCCTGGCTGACCCGTGCTCTCGACCGGACCAGGGAAAGAGGCGCAGCCGCAGAACGTGAACAGTGGGAGGGCGGGGCCGCGTTGGAGGCAGTGAGCCCGGACGGGGCCCTGTCCCCGGCGTGCCATGCCGCGATGGCGTTGGGGATGGCCGTGATGTTCGTCCTGCTCGTGTGACGTCACACGGCGATCGCATGTGGAGAGCGGTACGGCCCCTCGTCTTCGTCCCGCACTTCCGTTGTTTTCGCCGACTCCGGGTGGGGAGGAAT
>NZ_JBXVPZ010000288.1:0-12534 GCF_057961495.1 Streptomyces sp. P5F9
CCCTGCCACCGCCCCCGGCCGTGACACCCGCCCGGCGAGGGACGTGGTCACCCTCACCTCGGGAACTGCCGTCAGCTCGGTGGCCAGCTCACGTGCCTCGGTGGTGCCGCCGAGGATCAGGATGTGCGGGGACATGCGGTGAGCGTACGAGGTCACGGGGCCGAGAGGTCAGCGGAGGAGCAGTTGCAGTCCGCCGATGATCGTCGCCGCGATCACGAGTTGCTCGAACAATCGCTGGTTGATTCGGTTCACAGCCCATTTGCCGATCAACGCACCGGGCACGACGAACGCCGCGAGCGCCGCGTCAAGCAGAAGCGAGTGCCCGTCGATCAGACCGAGCCCGACACTGAAGGGCACCTTGGTCACGTTGACGATCAGGAAGAAGAACGCCGACGTGCCGAGAAAGCCCAGCTTCCGGAAGCCGGCGGAGAGCAGGTACATCGACATCACCGGGCCGCCCGCGTTGGCGACCATCGTGGTGAAACCGCCGAGCACACCGTACGAGCGCGCCTTCGCCCGGCCGGACCTCGTGGTGACGGAGTCCGGCTCGTCGGCAGCCGCCTTCACGGCCTCCGCCTTGCGCCGGCGCCACAGGGTGACCCCCGCCATGAACAGCAGAATCGCCCCGATCGACGTCCGTACGACCGCGTCGTCGGCCCACACCAGGAACAGTGTCCCGATCACGACTCCCGCCGCGACCGCCGGGAACAGCCGCCACAGGGTGGGCCAGTGGGCGTGCCGCCGGTAGGTGAGGACGGCGAGGACGTCGCCGACGATCAGGATCGGGAGCAGGACGCCGGTGGAGGCGCGGGCGGGCAGGACGGCCGCGAAGATCGCCAGACTGACCGTGTTGGCCCCGCTCACGGCGGTCTTCGAGAAGCCGACGAGCAGGGCCGCGGCGGCGAGGGCGGCGAATTCCCAGCCGGATATGTGCCAGAGAGTCATCGTGTTCATGCGAGGACCGATGGTATGTCCTTACATCTGGCAGCGTAAGGAGTGTCTCGGCAAATGGCCCCTGCCGGCCGCGCCCCGGTGCGGCGGAGTGCTGACGACCCGCGGGTCCCCTGGGAAGATCACCGGGGACCAGGACCTTCCCGACACCGCCGGAGGACACATGGCCGACACCCGCGAGCACACCCTCACGGGCACCCGGGGCGCGATCACCGCACGCGAGTGGCCGCACGAACACCCGCGCTACGTCGCCCTCGTCGCGCACGGATACGGCGAACACATCGGCCGCTACGCCGAGTTGGCCGCCGTACTGCTGACGAACGGCGCGGCGGTCTTCGGCCCCGACCACCAGGGCCACGGCACATCGGCCGGCGAGCGCGTGCTGATCGAGGACTTCGAGGACGTGGTCACGGACCTGCACTCCGTCGCCGACCTGGCCCGCGCCACACACCCGGGCGTCCCCCTCGTCCTGATCGGCCACTCCATGGGCGGCCTGATCGCATCCCGCTTCGCGCAGCGCTACGGCGACGAGTTGGCCGCGCTCGTCCTGTCCGGACCGGTGATCGGCACCTGGGAACTGCCGGGCCGACTGCTCGCCCTCCCTGAGATCCCCGACATCCCGATCAGCCCGGCCTCGCTCTCCCGCGACCCCGGCGTCGGTACGGCGTACGCGGCGGATCCGCTGGTCTGGCACGGGCCGATGAAGCGGCCGACGCTGGAGGCGTTTACCCAAACCCTCCAGACCGTGGGCGAGTTGGGGAACATCGGCGGACTCCCCCTGCTCTGGCTGCACGGCGGTGACGACCGGCTCGTCCCGCTCGCCGGCAGCCGGGTCGGCGTGGAGCGGCTGAACGGCGGCGAGTTGACCGAGTACGTGTATCCGGGCGCCCGGCACGAGGTGTTCCACGAGACGAACCGCGCGGGGGTCTTCGCGGACCTGATCCGTTTCCTGGACGGGGTGTTGAACGCGACCACCCGGTCGGCATGACCGTGCCAGACTTCTCGCACAGCCCGCGGGAGTCGCCGTACACAGCCCGCGTGGGTGTCGTCGTAGCGCACAGTCGAGCAGAGGAGCATCGTGCGACCGGGACAGAGCCGGCCGTCCAGCGGATCGACACATCGAAGCCGCATCCGGCGCGGGTGTACGACTGGTTCCTCGGCGGCAAGGACAACTACCCGGTCGACGAGCAACTCGGCAGACAGATCACGTCACTTGACCCGGGCGCCCCGCGGACCGCGCGTGCCAACCGCTGGTTCATGCAGCGGGCGACGCGGATGCTCGTCCGGGAGTCGGGCATCCGCCAGTTCCTGGACGTCGGCACCGGGATACCGACCGCGCCGAACCTCCACCAGATCGCCCAGTCCACGGCGCCGGACGCGCGGGTCGTGTACGTCGACAACGACCCGATCGTGCTCGCCCACGCCGCCGCGCTGCTGCGCGGTACGCCCGAGGGTGCGACGGAGTACATCCAGGCCGACGCCCGCGAACCGCTCACCATCCTCCAACAGGCGGCCCGCGTCCTCGACTTCGACCGCCCGATCGCCCTGTCCCTGATCGCCCTGCTGCACTTCATCCCGGACGAGGACGGCGCCCACGAGCTGGTGGCCACCCTCATCGACGCGCTGGCGCCGGGCAGTTGCCTCGTCGTGTCCGCGATGACGGCCGACCTCGAACGGGAGAAGGTCGAGCGGGGCATCGCCGCCTACGCGGCGGGCGGGGTGACCCTGGTGGCCCGCTCGCACGCCGAAGTGAGCAGCATCTTCAAGGGACTTGAGCCGATGGACCCCGGCATCGTGTCCGTGTCCGAGTGGCATCCAGAACTCGCGGAGGGCGAGACCCCGCTCGGCGAGGGACCGGTCTCGTTGTACGGCGGGGTCGGCTTCAAGGTCTGAGAGGCCGAGTTGCGCGGTTGTCCCGGGAGAGACCCGGCACAGCCCCTTACCTGCCCGACCGCGGCCTGAAAAAGATCATCGCCGTCCCGGCAACTGGCCGAGCGTGGCGCGGATGTGCTCGGTCTGGACGCCAGTGAGGTCATGATCCGGGAGGCCGAGCGCCGCCACGGAGAGTATGCCCGGTTCCGCCGGGCCGACCTGGCCGAACCCCTGGACTTCGTACCCGACGCCTCGGTCGACCTCGTCACCGCCTCACTCGTCCTGCACTGTCTCCGGGACTGGGGGCCCACACTCCAGGAGCCGCACCGCGTCCTTGTGCCCGCCGGCGCGTTCGTCCTGTCCGTCCACCACAGCGACGACAGCGCCTGATTCGCCGACCGGGACTACTTCGCCACCGAGATGATCACGGAGACCTGGCCCATCGGCGATCAGCCCACCGAGGTGCGTTTCTACCGTCGTCCGCTGAGCGCCACGTTCTCCGCACTGCGCCAAGGCGGCTTCCGCGTCGATGAGTTGGCCGAGCCGATGCCCGTAACGGAGGCCTCTGAGACCCACCCGGAGGCGTACCGGACCCTCCGGGACTACGAGCGCGGACGACTGATGATGGCGGAGGATGCGAACGCCGCCATCCGCGGTGCCGTCGCGGCCGGCGCCACCGACATCACCGTCAACGATGCGCACGGCCCCATGCGCAACCTCCTGCCCGAATCCCTGCACCCGGCGGCCCGGCTCATCCGCGGCAAGCCCAAGCAGATGCTCATGCTCGAAGGCCTCACCCCCGAGTACGACGCCTTGATCTGCGTCGGCCACCACGCGCGGGCCGGCGCGCTCGGCGTACTGAGTCACAGCTTCATGGGGCACGAGATCGAAGACATGTGGCTGGACGGCCGGCCTGTGGGCGAGATCGGCCTGGCCCACGCCACCGCGGCCGCCATCGGCGTTCCGGTCACAGTCCTCACCGGTGACGACTGCGCCTGCGCGGAGATGACGGAGTGGGACGCCTCGGTGACGACCGTGGCCGTGAAGTACGCGCGGGACCGTTTCGCGGCAGAGCTGCGGCCGGCGGAAGAAGCACGCGCGGCAATCGAGAAAGCGGTCGCTGTCGGTCTCTCCACAGTGCCGAAGGTGTCTGCGGTCCCTGCGGACCAGTCCGCCCTCACGGTCCGCTGGCAGTCGGCCTCAGTGGCCTCGACGCTCCTGGGAATTCCAGGGGTCACCTTGACGGACACGCGGACCGTCCAGGCGCAGGGCGCTCTGCCCAGCCTCTATCGGCTGTTCGGCGTGTGGACGCGGGTGGCAGCGTCCCTGACCAACCAGCCGCCGTACTGCTGACCACCGAGAGCAACACCTGGGCGGACATCGGCTCCAGCCCTACGGTGGCCGCACGGACAGGAACGGCGTTCCCCGGTTGAGGCCGGTCGTGGTCACGGGCGACGATGCCGGGCTGCGGCTGTGCCGGGGGTGCGGAGACCGAAGCGGTTCAGGGCGGTGTGAAGGCTGTCTGCGCGGAGTGCCGGGGCGTAGCCGGTGGGAGCCGACCGTCTTGCCTCAGCCCTCTCCCGCCCTTCCGCCCCCAGCAAACGGGATACGAAGTATTCGACAGTGCGGGACTACCGGCGGGTGGCCCCGCGTCGGCCGAATGAATGCCGACGGGCGGTGCCTCCCACGCCATCCGCAAGACCCTCGCCTCCATCCCCATCCCCGACGAGCAGGAACGGTTCGAGGACGAGTTCAGCACCTGGGCACAGACCACGCCCGGCATCACCGTCAAGGTCGTAACGTGCCCCGGGTACGGCCGGGTTCCCGAGCCGTCAGGCGGTCGGCTCGACGTCCACGGCTGCCTCCGCATGCGTGACGAAGTCGTCGACCAGCCGGTGGAAGAGGCCCGCGAGCTGTCGCAGGTCCTCGGCGGACCAGTGGATCAGTGCCATCTCGATACCGCGGCGGCTCGCGTCCCGGATGCGGTTGACCGCGGCAAGGCCACTGTCGGTGAGCTGGACGCGCTGGGCGCGGCCGTCGTCGGGGTCCGGGATGCGGACCACGTGGCCGAGCTGCTCCAACTGCCGTAGCTGGCGCGTGACATGGGATGCCTCCACGGACATCCGGACCGCCAGCACCCCGGGGCGCAGCGGCTCGCTCTCGGCGATGTAGCGGAGGATCGCCACGGCGGCCCGGTCCAGCGGCAGCCCGGCCAGCGCCATCAGTCGCTCGTGCTGCCGGGCCCGTCCGGCCAGGTAGGCGATACGGGTGAGGACCCGCTCGATCTCGGCTACGTCCTCCGGAACGGGCGCTGTTACGGGTGGCAGTGTGGACATGCGTCCACCGTAACAGCTACTTGCCTGAGTTAAGCAAAGTCGGAACGGTTGCTTGACTCAAGTAACGCTTTTATGATTGCCTAACTCAAGCAAGTCCAGAGCTGGGGTCACCTAAGCGGAGGTGTCCCCATCGCGCCGTACGCCGTGGGGACGGAGTACGGCGCGGTCACCGGCCCGGCGACCGGAGTACTCCCCCCGTCCGCCGCCGGGCCGGTGACACCCCTCACGCACATGGAAAGCGAGTCCCCCTCATGGCCACGATGAAGTCCGTACAGACCGGCGCCGTCGACAAGATCGACGTGGTGGATGTCGAGCGTCCGGTGCCCGGGCCGAAGGACGCCCTGCTGAAGATCCGCGCCTGCGGGATCTGCGGCACCGACACCTTCTTCCTGCATCTCGGCGGCGGCCCGTTCGGATCGGGCGGCGCCATGGTCCCGGTCCCTCTCGGCCACGAGCCGGCCGGTGAGATCGTCGAGGTCGGCGCCGAGGTCGAGGGCCTGAAGGCCGGGGACCGGGTGGTCGTCAACCCGCAGGGCGCGCCCACCGGGATCATCGGCTGCGGCGGCAAGCACGGCGCCATGAGCGACTACCTCCTCCTGGAGGACTGCGAGATCGGCAAGAGCGTCACCGTCTTCCCCGACACCGTGCCGTTCGACGTCGCCGCCCTCAACGAGCCGATGGCCGTGGCCCGGCACGCCGTCAACCGCTCCGGGGCCGAGCCGGGCGACAAGGTCGTCATCTTCGGCGCCGGGCCCATCGGTCTGGGCGCGGCCATCTGGCTGAAGCTGCGCGGGGTCGAGCACGTCGTCGTCGCGGACGTCATCGCCTCGCGCCTGGAGACCGCCCTCGCCGTCGGCGCGGACGCCGTGATCAACTCCGCCGAGGAGGACGTCACCGCCCGGCTGACCGAGCTGCACGGCCAGGCCGCCAACGCGCTCGGCCAGCCCCGCCCCGGCACCGACATCTACATCGACGCCGCCGGTGTCGCCGCGGTCGTCAACACCACGGTCGACTCCGCGAAGTGGGGCGCGAAGCTGGTGATGGTCGCCGTACAGAAGAAGGGCGCCGACATCGACCTCGGCGGGATGCTGCGCAGCGAGCTGACGCTGATCGCCTCGCAGGGCTACCCCACCGAGATCTTCGAGGTCACGCGGGAAATCGTCGAGCACCACGAGCGGTTCGCCAAGCTGATCAGTCACCGAGTGCCCTTCGGTGAGGTCGAGCACGCCTTCGAGCTCGCGCTGACGCCGGGCGCGGCGGAGAAGATCGTCGTCACCTTCGACGAGTAGGCGCGGGCCCGCGGGTTCCCGCAGTCGGCCACGGGCCGATGGCGGGAACCGCGGCCGGCCTACTCGGACAGGAACCCCCACCTCATGATCTCCACACCATGATCCGCCGTCTGCAGCGGCTGCTGCGCTGCCATCCCCGCACCGTCGACCTGGCCATCGCCGCCGCGCTCTTCGCCTGTTCCTTCCCGGGCACTGTGATGACACTCCCGGGCCGCGACCTCGAAGTCCCTTGGTGGCCAGGCGTGTTGGTCGTGGGTCTCGCGTCTGTCGCGCTGTGGTGGCGGCGCACTCTGCCCTGCACCACGGTGGTGGTCACCCTCTGCTGCGCCATGGCCGTGGCCGCGCTCGGCTACATCCTCACGGTCCTGGTGATCGGACCGCTGATGGTCGCGCTCTACACCCTGGCCCGGGGATCCGACCGGACCACCGCGAACCTCTTCACCGCCTCCGGCATCGCCCTGCTCCTGGGCACGTCCCTGGTCGTGGGACCCGACGCCGAACCCCTGGTCCTGAAGCTGGTCGGGCCGGCCTTCTGGCTGCTCCTGCCGACCTCCCTCGGCACCACGACCCGACTCCGCGCGGCCTACCTGGAGGCGGTGCAGGCGCGCGCCGACCACGCGGAACGGACCCGGGAGAAAGAGGCACGGCACCGCGTCACCGAGGAACGCATGCGCATCGCCCGCGACCTCCACGACGTCGTCGCCCATCACCTCGTCCTGGCCAACCTCCAGGCAGGCACGGTCGTACGGCTGATGCGCAGCCGGCCCGAGGAGGCCGAGCGGATCGCCGGTGAACTCGCGGGCACCACCCTGTCTGCCGTACGCGAACTCAAGGCCACCGTCGGCCTGTTGCGTCACGCCGACGACGCCGACACCCCGTCGGGGCCCGCGCCTGGACTGGCCCAACTCGCCGAGCTGGCCGCCTCGTTCGAGCCCGCCGGGCTGTCCGTCACCGTCAACACCGAAGGCAGACCACGGCCGTTGTCCGCCGGCGCGGATCTCACGGCGTACCGCATCGTGCAGGAAGCGCTCACCAACGTGACCAAGCACGCGGGCACCGGCTCGGCGGAGGTACGGCTCAGCTACGCGCACGACCGGCTGGGCATCACCGTCACCGACCACGGCGGCACGACGGCACCCGCCTCCCCCCGGACGCCTTCCTCCCCCGGTCCGGCCGACGGCTACGGCGTGATCGGCATGCGCGAGCGCGCCCTGTCCGCCGGTGGCCGGCTCCGGGCCGGACACCGGCCCCAGGGCGGCTTCGAGGTCGTCACCGAACTGCCGCTGCTGCCCCACACCCAGAATTCACTTGCGTAAGTCAATCAATCTCATTATGGTTGAGTGAGTCAAGCAAGTCAGCTCGTCCCGGTCGTCACGCTCGTTCCAGATGGAGGCACTGCCATGTCCGACGCCCTTGCCCGACCCGCCGAAGCGGGTTCCTCCGCTCCGCCGAGGTCGAACGCCGTCGTCGCGGTGCTGGCCCTCGCCGGAATCGTCGTCTCGCTCATGCAGACCCTGGTCATCCCGATCATCCCGGAGCTGCCGAAGTACCTGAACGCCTCCGCGTCGAACACGGCGTGGGCGGTCACCGCCACCCTGCTGGCCGCGGCCGTGGCCACCCCGGTCGTGGGCCGCCTCGGCGACATGTTCGGCAAGCGCCGCATGCTGCTGACCAGCATCATCCTGCTGGTGACAGGCTCGGTCGTCTGCGCCCTGGCCGACTCGCTGGTCCCGATGGTCATCGGCCGCGCGCTCCAGGGTCTGGCCGCCGCGGTCGTCCCGCTCGGCATCAGCATCATGCGCGATGTGCTGCCCAGCGACCGGCTGGCCGGCTCCACCGCCCTGATGAGCGCCTCGCTCGGCGTCGGCGGCGCCCTGGGTCTGCCCTCGGCCGCCTTCATCGCCGACCACTACAACTGGCACCTCCTCTTCTGGGTCTCCGCCGTCCTCGGCGCCGTGTCCTTCCTGCTGGTCCTGCTGGTCGTGCCCGAGTCCAAGATCCGCACCGGCGGCCGCTTCGACCTGGTCGGCGCCGTCGGGCTCTCCGCCGGACTGGTCTCCCTGCTCCTCGCGATCTCCAAGGGCTCCGACTGGGGCTGGACCAGCGCGACCACGCTGATCCTCGGCATCGCCGCCGTGTCGATCCTGCTCTCCTGGGGCTGGTACGAGCTGCGCAGTCCGCAGCCGCTGGTCGACCTGCGGACGACCGCCAAGCCGCAGGTGCTGTTCACCAACCTGGCCTCGATCGCCCTCGGCTTCTCGATGTTCGCGATGTCCCTGGTCCTCCCCCAGCTGCTGCAACTGCCCACGCAGACCGGCTACGGCCTGGGCAAGTCGATGCTGGCGGTCGGCCTGGTGCTCGCCCCGCAGGGCCTGGTCATGATGGCGATGTCCGCCGTGTCCGCCCGCGTCACCAAGGCCAAGGGCCCGAAGGTCACCCTGATGATCGGCGCGCTGATCGTGGCCTCCGGCTACGCCCTCAACATCCTGCTGATGTCCGAGGTCTGGCACCTCGTCCTGGTGTCCTGCATCATCGGTGCCGGCGTCGGCTTCACCTACGGCGCCCTGCCCGCCCTGATCATGGGCGCGGTCGACCCGTCCCAGACCGGCGCGGCGAACAGCCTCAACACCCTGATGCGGTCCCTGGGCACCTCCTTCGCCAGCGCCATCGCCGGTGTGATCCTGGCCCAGATGACCACCGACTTCGGCGGCAGCGCCCTTCCGTCGGAGAACGGCTTCAAGGTGGTCATGGCGATCGGTGCCGGAGCCGCTTTGCTGGCCTTCTTCCTGGCGAGCCTGATCCCCAAGGCCCGTAAGGCAGTTGAGGCATCGGCCGACGGGGAGCCGACCCCGGCTCCCGAGGTCGCCGAGGCCAAGGCGTAAGGCATTCTGGCCATCGAGCACACGGCGGTCGGTTCGGCCGGCGCACCCGTGGTGCGGTTCGGCGCCGGTGCGGTGCGCGGGCGGCTGGAGGACGGGCTGGCGGTCTTCCGCGGCATCCCGTTCGCCGAACCGCCCGTCGGGGAGGCACGGTTCCAGGCACCCCGGCCGGTGCGCGGCTGGGACGGGGTGCGCGAGGCCGGCGACTTCGGGCCGCCGCCCCCGCAGGAGTCCGGATTCCAGGGCCGCCGGGGCGTGTTGGAGGCGGCGACGGGCGACGACTGGCTGACCATCAACGTGTGGACGCCCGCTCCCGGTCCGGCGGCCCGCCGGCCGGTCATGGTGTGGATCTACGGCGGCGCCTACAAGTTGGGACACGCGGGCAGCCCCGGCTACGACGCCCAACACATCGCCCGGGACGGCGACTTGGTGGTCGTGACCTTCAACTACCGAGTCGGGATCGAGGGGTTCGCCCGGATCGACGGCGCCCCCGCCAACCGCGGGCTGCTCGACCAGGTCGCCGCACTGGAGTGGGTGCGGGAGAACATCACCGCGTTCGGCGGCGACCCCGAACAGGTCACTGTCTTCGGCGAGTCGGCCGGTGCCGGGTCGGTTGCCTCGCTGCTGGTCATGCCGAGCGCCGCCGGACTGTTCCGCCGGGCCATCGCGCAGAGTCCGCCGAGCCCGGTCTTCTCCGACCCGCTGGCCAGGGACATCGCGTCCGCCATCGCCGCCGAGGCGGGACTGCGCCCCACGGCCGCCGACCTCGCGACCGTGGACCCGCGTCAACTTCCCGCGGCGGGCGAGACGCTGACCACCAAGATGCACCAGTACGAGGACCGGTGGGGCGGCCTCGCCCACACGCTGAGCCCCTTCGCACCCGTCGTCGACGGCGAGGTGCTGCCCACCACACCCTGGCAGGGTGTCGCGGCGGGCGCGGCCCGGGACGTTGAGCTGATCCTGGGTCACAACCGGGACGAATTCCGCCTGTTCACCGCGCTCGGCGGCCAGCTCGGGAAGATCACCGAGGAGGACGCGGCATCCGCACTGCGCTGGTTCGGCCCGGGCCCCGAATCCGAACAGGCCTACCGCACCGCCTTCCCGGACGCCTCCCCCGGCGAGCTGTACGAACTCGTCCACTCCGACCGGGTGTTCCGCATGCCCTGCGTGCGTCTGGCGGATGCGCAGGTCGCCGCTGGCGGACGCGTCCACGTCTACGAACTCACCTGGCCCGCCCCGGGGTTGGGCGGAGTACTGGGTGCCTGCCACGGCCTCGACATCCCGCTGCTGTTCGGCACGTTCACCGCCGACCTGGGCAATCTGCTGTTCGCGGACGTCGCACCCTCGCCCGAGGCGTTGGCGCTGTCGTCCCGTTTCCGGGCGTCCTGGACGGCGTTCGCGCGGACGGGTGACCCGGGGTGGCCCGCGTACGACACCGAGGGGCGGTCGGTGCAGGTGCTCGACGCTGAGCCCGTGGTCACGGCGTATCCGGAGGAGGCCTCGCGGCGGCTGTGGGAGGGGTATGCCTTCGGTGCGGTGACGTTGGCCGAGTAACCCGGGCAACACGTCCGCCTCGGTGGGCGCGGGATCGCCCGTGATCGGCAAGAACTCGGGGTGAGGTGTCGCGGTCGGTGGCATCACGCGGGCGTGGGCAGTCGTGAGGGGTCACGCCCATGCCGGAGGGCGCCACACCCATGTCCGGCCGGCGAGCAGTTCCTCGCCCCTCCCGGCGGTACGCCCGTCTTCCCCTCGCCTCACCCCGAGTCCTCGCCCTTCCCGGCCACCATCCGCTCCAGCCGGTCGAAGCGCTCGTGCAGAGCCCGCACCGCCTCCTCGCCCAACTCCTGTGCCCCGTGCGCGAGATGATGCCGGCGACGCTGTTCCCGTCCGACGAACCAGGTGGCCAGGGCCGCGGTGACAAGTCCGTAGGTGGTGATGCCGGTGACCATGACCACCGAGCCGACGACGCGGCCCCACAACGTCACCGGGTAGAAATCGCCGTATCCGACGGTGGTCGCCGTCTCGATCGACCACCACAGGGCCTTCGGGTACGTCGTCAGATTGGCGCCGCGCGCTCCCTGTTCGGCGGCGACCACCGCCCAGGAACCGACCAGCATCACCACGCCGAGGACCGCCGCCGCACCGCCCGCCGCCTTCAGGTGGAGCGAGCGGCCCTGCCTGCCGAGCAGCAACTCGACCGCCCTGGTGAGGAATCCGGGCAGCATGGTCACTCCTTCGCGTCAGGGTGCCGGGCCGGCGGCCGGAGCTCGTCCCGGCCTGGGGCCAGTGTCGGGGCGGGCGAGGGTGCGAGCATGCCGGGCGGAGCGTTCGAGTTGCCGTACGACCTGCGGCGTTGTGCGCTGGGGGCACTGCTTCGCCGCCAGACCCCGACCGCCCCACACCACGGAGGCCCCTGCCATGACCGCGGACCCCCGAGCCGTGCCGGAGACCTTCGCCTTCACCTGTGGTGACTGCGGCCACTGCTGGGAGGCCACCTTCCAGGTGATGTTCTTCACCGACCCGACGGACGCCTCCGGCCTGACCACACAGGAGTACGTCGACGAGGAGGGAAAGGCCCTCAGGTCACCCCTCGCCGACGCGATCTGCCCCAAGTGCGGCGGGCGCACGGTGAATGTGCTGGAGGCCGGACTGGCGGCACGGGCGCGCCAGGCGGAGCACGAACCCCGGCCGCCGCACGAGCACCGTCTGCACCTGCCGCACCGGCATTCCGGCCCGCCGGAGGACGAGACACACTGACGCGCCGGGCACCCGAGGGGACGCCGCGCCCGTACGTGCCGCTGACCCGAAGGACGGACCCACTGAGGTCCCGAGCGGACTGCACTCTCACGCACACCCCTCCCCCAGCGGATGAGAGGCCCCGACGCGCCGGGCACCCGGGAGAACGCCACGCCCGGGGCGCCCCTCACCCGGGAGGACGGGACTGGTGTGCCACCCGCCGGAAGGAACGGTTCGCCCAGGCGGATCCCTCGCCCCGGTGAACGGCACTCTCCTCGCCCTGAGGACGGAACGCGCTGACGTGCCACCCATCCGAAGGAACAGCACACCCAAGCGCACCCTTCGCTCCAGTGGGCGGCGCGCCCAAGCACACCGCCCTCACCCGGAGGACGGGACGCCCCGACCCGTCTCCCACCCGCAGGGGTGCGACGCCCTGGCCTGCCTCCCGCCTACGAGGACGCGCCCCTACCC
>NZ_JBXVPZ010000289.1:0-12397 GCF_057961495.1 Streptomyces sp. P5F9
CTCGGCGCCTACACCGCCTCCCGCGCCGCCACGAAGGCCGTCCCCGTGCAGGACACCTTCGATCCGCTGCCCACGACCTCGCCGCTGCCGATGACCCTCACGGACTTCACGACCCGCGTGCAGCAGGACCGCAAGCGGGCCATCAAGGGCCGCACCGTCCGGATGACCGGGTTCGTCACGCCCGACAAGGGGTCCGCCTACTGGGACCTGACCCGCATCATGATCTCGTGCTGCGCGGCGGACGCCCAGTCCATCAAGGTGCGGGTCTACGGCATCCCGGCCCTGTCCGCCAACACCTGGGTGACGATCACCGGGACCTGGCACGCGAGCGGAACCCTGGGGACGAGTTCCGCCGTGGCCGCACTCGACGGCGTCACCGTCGAGAAGGTCGCCAAGCCGGTGAACGCCTACCAGGACGCCCTGCCGTTCCCGGCCTCGCGCTGAGCCAGGCTGCTGAGCTAGGCCACCGAGATGTCAACGGAGGGGCGCAGTTTCGCCGCCGCGGCCAGGGCCTCGTGCATGGGGTGGGCGTCGAAGGCCTCCAACAGGGCTCCTTCCGCCGGGAGTTCGGACGCCGGGTAGGCGATCTGCTCGTAGGCCGCCTGGAAGCGCGGGCCCCAACGCCGGGCGCCCAGGCGGGCCGTACGGGAGCAGTTGTCGACCATATAGGCCACATCCCGGGCGTGCATGTAGGGCAGCAGGGAGTCGACGGCCTCGATGACGGACTCGTTGACGATCTCCGACCAGGGGTGGCCGCGCTCGGCGAACTCGTCGACCTGGGCGGTCATCGTCGCCACGAACACTCCGGCGGTGAACGGCTCGACAGGCAGGGCCCGTTCGGCCCGGCGCGCCCGCACCTCCGCTCCTACGGCCCACATCGGGGAACCGCCGATCCCGCTCATCTCCCGTGCCCCGAGCCGCCGTTCGGCGAGGACGACGCTGCGCAGCTCGGTGCCGTCGGCGACCTCGTCGTAGATCTCGGCGACGATCTCGCGGGCGGGGCCGTAGGTCGCCGAGTACGCACGGTCGAAGACCTCTCGTCCGATCGGGTCCAACTCCTCGCGGACGGCGCGGAGTCCGGCCTGGGAGATGGTGCGGGCGATGGGTCCGGTGACGTTCTCGCAGGAGCGCTCGTACGCGGTGACCGCGTCGTCGCCGGTCAGGCGGTAGCGCGTGAAGAGGCTCTCGACGATGCCGTGGACGGCGCCGAGCAGGATCGCGCGTTCGCCGACGATGTCGGAGCGGTACTCGCTCTCCAGGGTGGTGCGGAAGGTGTACGGCGAGCCGAGCGCGACCGACCAGGCGAGCGCGCGGTCGGTGGCCCTGCCGTCGGGGTCGGCGTGGACGGCGTAACTGCTGTTGATTCCGGCGCCGTTGATCTCTGCGCCCTGCTCGTAGAGCCGGCGCACGGAGTCGCCCATGCCCTTGGGGCAGACGGCGATGACTCCGTGTCCGGCCGGGAACTCCCCAGCGGTGGCCCGGAGATGACCGAGCAGGAAGCCGTGCGAGAGGCCGATGGTGGCGCCGGGCTTGAGCGCCGCGAAGATCTCCTCGTGGTGTGCGGCGAGGGCGGCGTCCGCGATGAGCAGGATCACCAGGTCGCTCTCGGCGGTGACCGCGAGCCAGTCACCAAGGGTGCCGTCCTCCTCGGTGAAGCCGTGCGCGCGGGCGTCGGCCGCGGACGCCGAGCCGGGGCGCAGGCCGACGCTCACCCGGATGTCCGTACCGGCGAGGGAGTCGCGCAGGTTGCGGGCCTGGGCGCGGCCCTGCGGGCCCCAGCCGATGACGCCGATGCGGCGGACACCGGCGAAGGCCTGCGGGAGCAGCGGGAAGAGGTGCCGGCCGCCGCGCAGGATGGTCTCCGTGCCGCCGGGCACGTCCATCGTTTCGAGGGTAAAGACGGCGGAGGTGTACGTGGTCGAGGTCATGGTGGAGTTGTAGGCTCCCGGCGAGCGTTGCGGCAAGCGCAACCTGTGCAGCGGGCTGTTGCGTGAGGTGAAAGGGCCAGGTCACGGTATGCGGGAGGACCACAGGGAGCTACGGCTCTTCCTGCATCTGGCGCAGACGCTGAACTTCGGGCGGACGAGCCTCGACTGCCATGTCAGCCCGGCGACCCTCACCCGGACCGTGCAGCGGCTGGAGGCCGACCTCGGACACCGGCTCTTCGACCGCGGGGCGCGCGGGGTCTCCCTGACCGCGGAGGGGCACCGCTTCCGTGAATACGCCGTCCGGTCACTGGAGTTGTGGCGTGCCTACCGCGAGGAGCATCCCGACCCGGCCGAACTCACGGGCAGGCTGGCCCTGTTCGCGACGGTGACCGCCTGCCAGGCCCTGCTGCCCGACCTGTTGGCGCCCTTCCGGGCCGCGCATCCTCAGGTACGGCTCGATCTGCGCACCGGCGACGCGGCGGCCGCGCTGGCCCGCCTCGACGAGGGGGAAGTGGACGTGGCGGTCGCGGGCATCCCGGCGCGGCTGCCCGAGCCGTTGGTGAGCCGGACGGTCGCGGTGACCGAACTGGTCCTGGTCACCGCCCTCGACCGCCCCGACCCGGGTCTCGACGGCCCGTTCGTCCTCCCGCACCGGGGCCTGGTCCGCGAGGCGGCCGACCGCTGGTTCCGCACCCGGGGCACGACACCCGACGTGGCCTGCGAACCGGACGGCCACGAAGGCCTGTTGACCCTGGTCGCCCTGGGCTGCGGAACAGGCGTGGTACCCCGCCTCGTACTGGAGAACAGCGCCGTACGGGAACGGCTGACGGTGATCCCGGCGGACCCCCCGCCGGAACCGTTCCCGATCGGCCTGTGCGTACGCCGGACGGACCTACGCCGCCCCTTGGTGGCGGCTCTGTGGAGCCTCACGGCGGCGTAGAGCGACGGCCTGTGCTGGAGCGCCCCGAAAGGGGCGCGAGGCTGCATTTGATCTGCGGCTACCGCCGCGCGAGCGCGACCAGCCACAACGGCGCCGCAGCAAACCGACAACGCACACCGCCCACAACTCCCAGCGGAGCGCCTAGTCGAGGTCAACCGGCCCGTCGTTCTTCTTCTCGTCCTTCTTCGCCTGCAACTGGAGCAGGTTCTTGACCTCGTCACCGGGCCGGCGCCCGTCGGGGTCCGACCCGCTCAGATTCCCCCGGACCGAGTCCAGGATCGTGAGGCCCTGCGAGACAAGGCCCGCGGCGATCTCGCCGAGCCCGTCCGCACCGTTGAGGACGTTGACGTTGGCCCCCGCAAGACCCCCCGCCGCTTCCTTCACGATCTGCGGAAGCTGGTCGATCAGCATCCGGTCGAGCGCGACCCGGTCGTACGACGCCGCCGCCTCGGCCTGGATCTTCATCCGGTCCGCCTCGGCGATGGCGAGCAGCTTGATCCGCTGGGCCTCGGCCTCGGCCGGCTTGACGATCTCGGCGACCAGCTGCTGCTGGCGCAACTCGGCCTGCCGCTGGGCCAGTTCGGTCTGCGCGGCGAGCACTTCCTGCTGGGCGTGGGCCTGCGCGAGCGGTCCGGCCTGCGCGGCCTGCGCCTGGGCGCGGTCGACCTCGGCCGAGTACTCGGCCTTGACCACCGCGGTCTGCCGGGCGTACTCCGCCTGGTTGCGGGCCGCCACCTGCTCCGCCTCGACGGATGCCTGGGTGGCCTGGGCCTGAGCGATCTGGGCCTGCCGCTGGATGGCCGCCTTGTGCGGCGCGGACATGGCCTCGATGTAGCCGACCTCGCCGTCGTCGATCGACTGGATCTGCAGCGAGTCCACGATCAGGCCGATCTTCGCCATCTCGACCTTTGATGTGTCCAGGACCTCGGCGGCGAGCTTCTGCCGCTCCGTGACGATCTCCTCGACCGTCATCGAGCCGATAATGGACCGCAGGTGACCTGCGAAGATGCGGCCGGTCAGCACCGACATCTGGTCCTGGTCGGAGAGGAAGCGCTGGCCGGCGTTGATGATGCTCTCGGTGTCGTTGCCGACCTTGAACGCGATCACGGCGCGGACGTGCAGCGCGATGCCCTGGCGGGTCACACAGGTCTCGGTGACCTCGGCCTCGCACATCGACAACGTGAGAAAGCGGGTCTTGCGGAATACCGGCAGCACGAACTTTCCGTGCCCCGTCACCACTCGGAACGGCGCGCCCCCCAGTCCCCGCCTGCCACCCGAGATCAGCATCGCCTCATCGGGGGCGGGAACGCGGTAACCGAACATGTCTTGCTCCTCACTCTGCGCCGGCGGGTTCGCCGTCCAGCGCGTCCAATGGATCCGCCCACTCGATGACGTGCACAGCACGACGTCCACGGGACTCGATCACGAGCACCCTGGCCCCCGTGGGCAGGGGATCATCCGACCAGGCCAGGAATGTCTCGGAGCCGCCCCGGACCCGCACGAGGATCTCGCCGGGGCCCGCGCTTCCCCGGGTCTCGATGATCACCTCTCCCGTGCATCCGATCACGGGCTCGTCCTGCGGCATCACCGGCCGCCTCCATCCTCTGGCCTTAGGTTTCCGACGATAGACCCACTCGGGTCACGGACCCAACGGGCCCACCACACACCTTTTCCGCGGCGTCCGCCGGGCGGCACCGCCCGCGGTCAGGACAGTGCCGCCAGCGGGTCGTCGAGGACCGGCTGCCATGCCAACTCGGCTGCCCCGACCAGGCTGTTGTGGTCCAGGGTGCAGGCGAGGATCGGCACGCCCCCGCTCTGCCCCCACAGGCTCCGGTCGGCGACGACCGCGCGCAGCCGGTCGGGGTCGACGTCGAGGAGGGTGCGGTGCAGTCCACCGAGGATGATCCGGTCGGGGTTGAGGATGTTCACCAGGCCCGCGAGCCCCAGTCCGAGCCGGTCGATGAGCGTTTCGGCGGCCTTCCGGACGGACGGGTCGTCGTAGTGGTGGCGGATCAGTTCGTTGGACTCCTGAAGCAGGGACACCTCGGGGCCGGGCTCACGGCCGGCGGCGGTGAGGAACGCGAGCGGGTCGGCCTCGACGTCCAGGCAGCCGCGGCTGCCGCAGTAGCAGGGGCGACCCTCGGGGTTCACGGTGAGGTGCCCGACTTCGAGCGCAAGGCCCGAACTCCCGGTGTGCAGACGCCCGTCGAGCACCAGCGCGCCGCCCACACCCCGGTGTCCGGTCGCCACGCACAGCAGGTCGCGGGCGCCGCGGCCCGCGCCGTGCCGGTGCTCGGCGAGCGCGGCGAGGTTGACGTCGTTGCCCGCGAACGCGGGTCCGGTGAGGCCGGCCGCGCGCACGCACTCGGCGAAGATCCGCCGCACGGGTGCGCCTGCGGGCCAGGCCAGGTGGAGGGGGTTCAGCGCCAGTCCTTCGGGCTCGGCCACGGCGGACGGTACGGCGAGGCCGGCGCCGACGCATCGCCGGCCGGTCTCGCGCAGGAGATCCGCGCCGGCCTCCACCACCGAGCCGAGCACCTTCGCCGGGTCGGCGTCCACGGCCTCGCAGCCGGGGGCCGTCGCGACGATCTGGCCGCCGAGGCCTACCAGTGCGGCGCGGAAGCCGTCTGCGTGCACCTGGGCTGCGAGGACCACGGGTCCGTCCTCGGCCAGCGCCAGCCGGTGCGAGGGGCGGCCCTGCGAACCGGCCGCGGCCCCGGGCCTGGCGTCGACCCTGATCAGGCCGAGGGCCTCCAGCTCGGCGGCGACCGCGCCGGCCGTCGCGCGGGTCACCCCCAGTTCTGCGGTGAGTACGGCGCGGGTGGGGGCGCGGCCGGTGTGCACGAGCTCCAGCGCGGGGCCCAGCGCTCCGCGGCCCCGGTCCAGTCGTGCCCTTGAGGTGGTCCCATCCCCCGCCGGCCGGGGGTCCGCCTTGCCGCTCATGAGGGCGAGTCTCCCATGATCCGTCCAGAGTGCCGCTGGGGGTCGCGTTCAGCGTGACGGCCGGTGGGGGCTTGTCGCGCCCACGCGGCGGAGCCGCATATCGATACAGCCCCGCGCCCCTTCGAAACGCATCCCCCGCTCAGAAGCCACTGACCCTCAGCGTCACGTTAAGTCTCCCCCTCAGTCCCAACTCCCCCGGCGCCGTGCCCTCGTACACCCGTGGCACCCCGTGATACGCCAGCCGCGACGCCCCACCGAACACGAACAGGTCGCCGCTCCTCAACTCGACGTCCGTGTACGGCTTGGTGCGGGTCTCGGTGTTGCCGAAGCGGAAGACGCAGGTGTCGCCGAGGCTGAGGGAGACCACGGGGGCGTCGGACTGTTCGTCGGCGTCGCGGTGCATGCCCATGCGGGCGTCGCCGTCGTAGAAGTTGATCAGGGCGATGTCGTACGACGCCGTCGGCGTCCCCAGCGCGTCGGTGACCGCCCGCTGCGCGAGGTCGTCGAGCCAGGCCGGGAAGGGTTTCACCGGGGTGCCGTCGCCGTCGGTCACCGTGCGGGAGTAGGCGTACGGGTACCAGTGCCAGCCCAGGCACACCTGCCGGGCGGTCATCGTGCCGCCGCCGGGGGTGTGGACCGTGCGGAGACCGGCGGGAGGCCTGGCCCACTCGCGGCAGGCCGTCAGGAGGTCGCGCTGCTGGTCCGGGGAGAGCCAGTCGGGCACGTGCACCGCGCCCGGCGCGATCTCCGTACGGGCCCTCGGAAACAGCTCGGCGTCCATGGCCCCATCCTGCCCCGACCGGCCATGAGCTGGCACTCGGTTAGCCTTGGCGCACGATGGACGACCATATCGACCGAATGACGACTCCGTGGGGCGACCGCGCCCTGGCCCGCTTCCCCGAGGACCCGCGCGACCGGCTGCGCGCCTGGGACGCCTCCGACGAATACCTTCTGCGGCAGCTCGCGGAACAGGACACCCCGCTGTCCGGCACGGTCGTGATCGTGGGCGACCGCTGGGGCGCCCTGGCCACGGCGCTCGCGGAGCACGGTCCGGTGCAGATCACGGACTCGTTCCTGACTCAGGAGGCGACCAGGGCGAACCTCGCGCGCAACGAGGCCGTCGCGGGTTCCGTACGGCTGCTCACCACCCAGGACCCGCCGCCCGAGCGTGTCGACGTGCTGCTGGTCAGGGTGCCGAAGAGCCTCGCGCTGCTGGAGGACCAGTTGCTGCGGCTGGCGCCCGCGGTGCACGCGGACACGGTTGTCGTCGGTACCGGCATGGTGAAGGAGATCCACACCTCGACGCTGAAGCTGTTCGAGCGGATCCTCGGCCCGACCCGGACCTCACTGGCCGAGAAGAAGGCCCGGCTGATCCACTGCACGCCCCGGTCGTCGGTGGCACGTGGCACCAATCCCTGGCCGCACAGTTACGCGCTGCCCGACGGCATCGGTGTCGTCTCGGGGCGGACCGTGGTCAATCACGCGGGTGTGTTCTGCGCCGAGCGCCTCGACATCGGGACTCGTTTCCTCCTCCAGCATCTGCCCGCAAGTCGTGGGCTCGGCAAGGTCGTTGACCTCGGGTGCGGCAACGGTGTCGTCGGTACGGCGGTGTCGCTGGCCGATCCGGAGGCCGAAGTCCTGTTCGTGGACGAGTCGTTCCAGGCCGTGGCCTCGGCGGAGGCCACTTACAAGGCCAACGGTGCACCCGGGCATGCCGAGTTCAGGGTCGGGGACGGGCTGGTCGGGGTCCCGGCCGACAGCGTGGACCTCGTGCTGAACAATCCCCCGTTCCACTCCCACCAGGCGACGACCGACGCGACGGCGTGGCGGATGTTCTCCGGGGCGCGGCGCGCGCTGCGGCCGGGCGGCGAGCTGTGGGTGATCGGCAACCGTCATCTCGCCTACCACGTGAAGCTGAAGCGGCTCTTCGGCAACAGTCAACTGGTCGCCAGCGACGCCAAGTTCGTGGTGCTGAAGGCCGTCAAGCGCTAGCCCGACCGTCCGCCCCCGGCGAGCACGCCGATGATCCGGGCCACCGCCTCCGCCATCGCCTCCCGTCCCACGCTCAGGTACGTGCGGGAGTCGACCGCCTCGGGGTGGTCGGCCAGGAACGTGCGGATCGCGCCGGTCATCGCCTGGTTGAGGGCCGTGCCCACGTTGACCTTGGTGATGCCGCCGGTGACGGCCGCGGTCAGTTCGTCGTCGGGGACTCCTGAGGAGCCGTGCAGGACGAGGGGGACGTCCAGGACGGCGGTGAGGCGCTTCAGGAGGTCGTGGTCGAGGGTGGCCGTTCGGGTGGTCATGGCGTGCGAGCTGCCGATGGCCACGGCGAGCGCGTCCACTCCGGAGTCGGCGACGAAGGCGCGGGCCTGGGCGGGGTCGGTGCGGGCGCCGGGTGCGTGGGCGTCGCGGGGCGGCTCGCCGTTCTTGCCGCCGACCTCTCCCAACTCGGCCTCGATCCACAGCCCTTGGGCGTGTGCCCAGTCGGCGGCGGCGCGGGTCGCGGCGAGGTTCTCGGCGTAGGGCAGGCGGGCCGCGTCGTACATGACGGAGCTGAAACCGGCGGCCTGTGCCTGCCGTAGGAGGTCGTCGCTCTGGACGTGGTCGAGGTGCAACGCGACGGGTACGGCGGCCCGTTCGGCGGCGGCGACGGCCGCGCGGGCGAGCGGGAGGAGGCGGCCGTAGCGGAACTTGACGGCGTTCTCGCTGACTTGGAGGACGACAGGGGCGCCGGTGGACTCGGCGCCGGCGATGACGGCCTCGACGTGTTCCAGCGTGATGATGTTGAAGGCGGCGACGGCGGAGCAGGCCTCGGCGGCGCGGGTGACGAGCTCGCCGGTGGTGACGAGGGGCACGGTCTTCCCTTTCCTGACCTGGAGTACCGGGGCTTCAGGGGGCGAGGATCACCGAGCGGGTGAGGTGGCGCGGGCGGTCCGGGTCGAGGTCGCGGTACGCGGCGACGGCGACCGCGAGGCGCTGGGCGCGGACGAGTTCGGCGAGGGGGTCGAGGCCTCCCTCGATCCACAACCCGCCGGTGGCGCCCACCTGTTGGGCGAGTCCCTCGGGCGCCTCGCCGAGCATCCAGGTGGCGGTGCCGTGGGTGGTGATGCTGATCGGGCCGTGCCGGTACTCCATCGCCGGGTAGGCCTCGGTCCAGGACAGTGATGCCTCGCGCATCTTCAGCCCGGCCTCGTTGGCGAGGCCGACGGTCCAGCCGCGGCCGAGGAAGGTGAACTGGGTGCAGGCGACGAGCTGTTGGGGCAGTTCGGCGGCGAGCGCCGTGCGGGCGTCGGTGACCACGGCGTCGGTGTGCAGGCCCAGGTGGGCGCGGAGCAGGGTGACCGCGGTGGTCGCGAACCGGGTCTGCACGACGGACCGTTCGTCGGCGAAGTCGAGCACGACGATGTCGTCGGCGGCCGTCATGACGGGGGTGTGCGGGTCGGCGGTGATCGCGGTGGTGCGGGTGC
Source organism: Streptomyces sp. P5F9 (assembly GCF_057961495.1). Taxonomy (NCBI): domain Bacteria; kingdom Bacillati; phylum Actinomycetota; class Actinomycetes; order Kitasatosporales; family Streptomycetaceae; genus Streptomyces; species Streptomyces sp. P5F9. The sequence continues at coordinate 9,279 of NZ_JBXVPZ010000289.1, forward strand.
GCCCCTTCAACTCCCGCAGGAGTTCGAGCACTTCGGTGGTGGTGCCGGAGCGGGTGAGGGCGAGGACCCGGTCGTACGTCCGCCCGTGCGGGAACTCCGAGGCGGCGAAGGCGTCGGTCTCGCCCTGGCCGGCGCCTTCGCGCAGGGCGGCGATCGCCTGGGCCATGAAGTACGAGGTGCCGCAGCCGACGATCGCGACCCGCTCCCCCGGCGCCGGCAGTACGTCCCGGTATCGGGGCGCCTCCGCCGCGGCGCGTATCCAGCACTCGGGCTGGCTGTTCAGCTCGTCCTCGACATAGGTCATGCCGTACCCCTCCCCGTTGATGCTTGTTCCTGCAAGATATAGCGAGCTTTCGAGCACAATCAAGCAATTGAGTGAGGATCGTGTGCGCTAGGGTCGCCGGAGAATCGAGGAACGGAGAGTGCGGATGTCGCGCGACGCCCGCTGGAAGGTGCTGCTGGACCTGCTCGTCGAGCGCGGTCGGCTCGACGTCGAGGAGGCCGCGGCCGACCTCGCGGTGTCGGCCGCGACGATCCGCCGTGACTTCGACCAACTCGCCGAGCAGCAGATGCTGGTGCGCACCCGGGGCGGCGCCGTCGTGCACGGGGTGTCGTACGAACTGCCGTTGCGCTACAAGACCGCCCGGCACGCCTCCGAGAAGCAGCGCATCGCGAAGGCGGTCGCCGAACTCGTCGTGCCGGGCGAGGCGGTGGGCCTGACCGGCGGCACGACGACCACGGAGGTGGCCCGCGCCCTGGCCGTCCGCAGCGACCTCACCTCCGGAACGCCCGCGCTGACCATCGTGACCAACGCGCTCAACATCGCCAACGAGCTTGCCGTACGCCCCCAGTTCAAGATCGTGCTGACCGGCGGGGTCGCGCGCCCGCAGTCGTACGAACTCGTCGGGCCGCTCGCCGACGGGGTGCTCTCGCAGATCACCGTCGATGTGGCGGTGCTGGGTGTGGTGGCCTTCGACGTGACGCACGGCGCGGCGGCCCACGACGAGGCGGAGGCCGCGATCAACCGGCTGCTGTGCGAGCGCGCCGAGCGCGTGGTCGTCGCGGCCGACTCCAGCAAGCTCGGGCAGCGGGCGTTCGCCCGGATCTGCTCGGCCCAGGCGGTGAACACGCTGGTGACGGATGCGGGGGTGGGGGCGGACGTGGTGCGGCGGTTCGAGGAGGCGGGGGTGCAGGTCGTCGCCGTGTGACCGCGGAGCCGCGCCGGGCCGCCCCAGACACCCGATCAGCGCTTGGTCAGGACTTCGAAGCGCAGGTGGGTGATGTCCGGCGACTCGCGCGTCCAGAGCCGGCGGAGTTCGACGGGACCGCCGAGGTGGTCGAAGAGCCGCTTGCCGGCGCCCAGCAGCACGGGGACGAGCATGATGTGCACCTCGTCCAACAGACCAGCGTTCAGGGCGTGTTGGGCAACGCTCGCACCGTGGACCCCGACGTCCCGGCCGGCGGCGGTCTCCTTGGCGCGGGCCACCGCGGACTCGATGCCGTCGGTGACGAAGGTGAACACGTCGGGGGCGACGACGTCCGCCGGATCGGGGGCGCGGTGGGTGAGTACGACACAGGGGACCTTCCCCACGGGCCCTCCGTCGCCCCAGCCGCCGTCGCCTTCGCAGACGTCGTAGGAATGCCGGCCCATGAGGACGGCCCCGATGCCGTCGGCCATCTCGGCGAGGACTTGGGCGTCGGTGTCGTCCATGTCTCGGACCCATCGGTGCAGGCGTTCGCCGCCGACACCGAGGGGGTTGGCACGGGTGTCGTCCGGGGCGGTGATGAAGCCGTCCAGGGACATGGACATTCCCGAGATCACTTTGTCAGTCATGTCAGGTGGACCTTCCGCACCGCCCGAACTCATCGGCCGTCGCGGTCCCCGCTCCTTGCCGGACGGCGGGGTGCGGGACGCCGAGGGGCAACGTCCCGCGCCGCCAGGCCGGTTGACGGTCCGTCAGCCGAAGACCCTGACCGCCTGGTAGTACGTCCACGCCGTGCTGTTGCAGGTGGTCGCGGTGGCGCCGCTGTAGGCGGTGCAGACGCGCTTGAGGTCCTCGTAGAAGGCACTGTCGAGCCGCGACTTGTTGGCGTCGAAGGCGCCGGCGGCCTTGTAGTTGCGGTAGCCGAAGTCGTGGCGGGCGCAGGAGGCGGCGAAGGGGAAGCCGAAGGGGTTGTCGGGCGAGTCGGAGCAGTAGTCGGTGGACCAGTCGAACTCGTAGGCGGACCAGGCGGTTTGGTTGGCGCGGGCCGCGGCCCAGAGGCTGTAGCTCGACGCGCTGGTCTGGGTCCAGCCGGAGAGGACCTGGGGCTTGTCGGCGGGGGTGGCGGTGGCGGCTGTCGCGGTGGCGAAGACGGCTGCCAGAGCCAGAGTTGAGGCGGCGAGACCGGTGGCGAGTCTGCGGTGCATTCAACACCTCCATGAGACCGCGATCCGCCCGTCGGAACGCAGGTTCATGACAAGATGATTTACGTGTTGACCCCCTCTTCACACCGCATGTGCCCCAATGACCCGTTAACTCTCGGACATGCCAGGCGATCGGGACATGAACCCGGCGGACAAACCGGCAGAGGGGATGCGTAACCCCCTGCTGCCGGCCGGAGTTCGTCCCCTCAGGACGGGGTCAGGGGCAGGTCGTCCGTGAAGGCGTTGACCGGTTGGGCGATGGGCCGGGTGGCGTGGACGTCGAGGGCCACCGCCGCGGTTCGCGTGCCGAGAGTGCCCTGCGTGTGCCAGGTCCCGGTGACGGCCAGCCAGGTGTTCGCGGGCGGGGCCGGGGTGCCGTACATGTGCACCTTGACGGTCTGGGCGTCCGCCGCGCAGCAGGTGAAGATGATCCGGGTCAGGTCCCAGCCGCCGCCCCGGACCGGCGTCGCGAACCCGGTCATCTCGACGCTGCGCCCCTTGATGGCCAGTTCCTTGTCCTGCTGGACCCGGGTGGTGAAGTCCGTGAGGGTCATCGGCAGGGGTGAGGTCGCGGGCAGTGCGGCGAACCCCTTCTGTTTCTTGACGGCCTCGCTGCCCGCGTGGGAGGCGGTGTAGGCGCCGAGGGCGGGTGGGGCGTAGAAGAGGAGGCTGAGCGCGGGGAGGAAGAGCAGCCAGGCGATGCGGGGGGCGG